>DAOTZP010000139.1:0-4190 GCA_034434265.1 Anaerolineales bacterium
CGAGCGCGTCATCATCCCGATGATTAAGAAAATCGGCGAAATCTCCGCGCGGTTCACCCCCCAAAAACTATTACAGGAAACCACCCTCAAACTGGAACTGGCAGGCAACCCCGGTCGAATTGACGCCGCCACCTTCCTTGCCATGCGCTTTGTGATTGCCGCGCTGTTTGGCGGCTTTTTATTGGTTGTTTCACTGACCTCCAATAACAACTGGTCCGGGATGCAAATCTTCCTGATGGTGGTGGGCTTCTCGGTTCTTGGGTTTTTCTTTCCGCAACTCTGGCTCAGCGGAAGAATCTCCGCCCGGCAGACCGAAGTCCGCAAAGCCATGCCGGACGCGCTTGACCTGCTCACCATCTGCGTCGAAGCAGGCTTGGGCTTTGAAGCAGCCATGTCCAAAGTCAGCGAAAAATGGGACAACGAGCTCTCAATTCTGTTCGGGCGCTGCATTCGTGAAATTCAACTTGGCAAAACCCAGCGCGAAGCCCTGCGCGATATGGCAGACCGTGTCGGCTTGCCGGAACTGACCAGCTTCGTCGCGGCGGTTATTCAAAGCCAAATTCTCGGCGTAAGCATGTCCAAAGTGCTGCGTATTCAATCCGACCAGATGCGTATGAAGCGCCGCCAGCGCGCCGAAGAGCTCGCGCATCAGGCGCCGGTGAAGATGATTCTTCCGCTGGTGTTCTTAACCTTCCCCACAATCATGCTCATTCTTATCATCCCCGCGGCGTTTCAGGTGGCTGGAATTTTCGGCTTTTAGCGGTTTTATACTTTATGTAAAAGAGGTATCTTGAAAAAGAGACCCTTTCGGTATTTCCTGTACCGCTCCCTGTGGAGCGCGCTTGATGTCATTTTTCCCCCTGTTTGCAGCGGGTGTAATCAGCAGGGCAGCCGTTGGTGCGATTCATGCCAGAGCAAAGTAAATACCTTAATTGACAAATCATGCTGCGATGTATGCGGGCTGCCGCAGCCCGACGCGCGCACATGCAACGATTGCCTGACGGATGCGCCGCGCTTCCGCCAGTTGCGCGCATGGGCGGCGTTTGATTA
The DNA here is from genome assembly GCA_034434265.1 of Anaerolineales bacterium. Lineage (GTDB taxonomy): Bacteria > Chloroflexota > Anaerolineae > Anaerolineales > Villigracilaceae > Villigracilis. The sequence goes on from DAOTZP010000139.1 coordinate 1,051, forward strand.
CCCGATTCGCAATGCGCTTCACAAACTCAAATACCGCAAAGACATGTCCATTGGCGATGCGCTTGCCGCGCACATGCTGACCTGGGTGGAATCGCTGCCATGGGAATATGACATGCTCATTCCCATTCCGTTAGGGAAACAAAGGATGAAAGAAAGGGGATATAATCAAGTTGGAATGATTGCAAAGCCGCTGGCAATGGCGTTGAATGTTCACTACGCGCCGCACGGACTGGTGCGGAAGAAAGAAACGCGCACGCAGGTGGGGCTGACCAAACAACAGCGCAAAGAAAATATTCATCAAGCATTTTCCGCATGGCAGGGCGTGGCTGAAAAGTCCATCGTTCTTTTTGACGACGTAGCCACCACTGGCGCCACCTTATCCTCCGCCGCCGATGCGCTGCTGCGCGCCGGGGCAAAAAATGTATATGCGTTGACAGTCGCGCGCGCACTGCCGCACCACGGATTGCAGCATGCGTGAGCGTTTGCGTTTTTCACTTTCATCCCAATCAAGGAGGACGATATGTCCAATAAAGTGGAAGTTCAGACTCGTAATATCCGTTTGACCGAAAAGATTCAAGAATATGTCACCAAAAAGGCAGGGAATCTTGACCACTACCTTCCCGCCATTGAAGAAGCGCGCGTTGAATTGACGCATCACAAGGCGGCCCGTGACGCCAATGACCGCAATGTCGCGCAGATTACCGTATATGGAAAGGGATTTACCTTGCGCTCGGAAGTCCGCAAAGATGAGGCGCTTGCAGCCTTTGACGCCGCCTTGGATAACATGCAGCGCCAAATTGAACGGCACAAAGGCAAGCGTTATCATGGGCGCGGCGACGGGCGTTCCGCCGCCGAAGTCGCTCTCGAAGCGATTGACGAGGAAACCGGCGAGCTTGCTCCGCTGTTTGCCCGCCGCAAAAAATTCATTCTCTACCCCATGACCGAAGAGGAAGCGGTTGTGCAAATGCGCGACTTGGGACACGACAACTTCTTTATCTTTTATAATGCGGAAACCAGCAAAATTAATGTGCTGTACCGCCGCCGCAACGGCAGTTATGGTTTGATTGAGCCCGAACTCGGTTAACCCGCAAAGCAACAAAACTGACCTGGCGGCAGTCAGGTCAGTTTTGTTTTGGAGAAGATTATGGAATTTGACGATGTAAAAGAAGAAGAAAATTACCCCGATAGTATCAACGACTCCTTAATTGAAGAATCCGTTCATAAGATTCTCACCGCCATCGGCGAAGACCCGCAGCGCGAAGGCTTGCAATTTACCCCGCGCCGCGTGGCGCGCATGTATCACGAACTCGTGGGAGGCTACACACAAGACCCCGAAGCCATCATCAACGGCGCATTGTTTGAAGTGCAATATGATGAAATGGTGCTGGTGCGCGACATTGAATTTTTCAGCCTGTGCGAACACCACATGCTGCCCTTCATCGGGCGCGCGCATGTCGCCTACATTCCAAACGGCAAGGTGCTTGGGCTTTCCAAAATCCCCCGCATTGTGGATATGTACGCCCGCCGCCTGCAAGTGCAGGAACGCATGACCCGCCAGATTGCCGACTTTTTGATGGATTTGCTCAAACCGCAAGGCGTTGCCGTGGTGGTCGAAGCCATGCACTTATGCTCCATGATGCGCGGCGTAAAGAAACATGACGCGCGGATGACCACCTCCGCGATGCACGGCGCGTTTCGGGCAAACCTTGCCACGCGCGAGGAATTTTTGGCAAACATCTCGCGCGGTTCTTCCCCGCTTCATATTTGATTCTTGTTTTCCGGGCTGCTCTTCGGGCGCAGCTGATTTTCCATCAACGCAAAACTGGAGGCGAGAACCATCCACGCAATCACCTGCGCCTGATGAATTCCCCCAAACACAAACGCATTTTGCGCGCGGAAGGGAATAATCAAAATTTGAAAGAAGGACATGAGCGCGGCGAAACTCAAAAAGAGAAGCCCGGCGGGTTGATTCGCTTTGAACAGCCAGATCCAGCCGAGGGCAAGCAAAGCCGCGCCGATGTCATACATTTGAACAGGATGGCGGGTTGCGTTCCACAATTCAATTCCAATCGGCAGGGTGGTTTCTTTTCCAAAGGCGGTGCCAGCCGCAAGGTGTGAAAACCCAAGACTGACGGCAAAGACGGCAAACACGGGGGTGAGCGCATCAAGCGTGTTCCAAAATTTCAGGCTGCGGCGCTGACCATAGATTAATGCCGTGAGGATGGCAGCCGCAATTGCCCCGCTTGGCTCAAACAAATCGGGATTGATGGAGAAAATGCCCAGCGGACTTTTTGAAAACGCGGAAAAATTTTCAATCACAAATGAAATCCGCCCGCCGAGGACATAAGCAATCAAACCGTAAAACAGGATGTTGTTCAAATCATCCCTGCTGATGCCGTGACGGCTGGCGCGTTTTTCCGCAAGGGTGAGACCCAGCCAAAGACCCGCAAGCAATAAAAGGATGTGGCGCGGAGGCGCAAAAAGATTGCGAAATAAATCAAGCATGATTACCTTAAGATTTGTTCAACGCGGGCGCGCAGCAACGCCTCTGCCATCGGTCCGCCAATGACGACTTCTTCAATCATTCCCGCGCGGTTAATGAAATATGTGGAAGGCAGCGAGCGCAATTGATACGCCGCGCCAGCCAGCCCTTGCTCGTCAATCAGAATCGGAAAGGTGAGATTGTATTCATTGACGAAGGACGTAATTTTGGAATAATCGTCTTGATACGTCATATTGACGGCAAGCACAACCAGCCCCTGATTTTTGTATTCATCATATATCTTTTGAATGGCGGGCATTTCGGCGCGGCAGGGCGGACACCACGTTGCCCACAAGTTGATGACCACTCCATTCCCCTTAAGTTGCGAAAGCGTGTAAGGATTTCCATTCAGGTCGGGCAGTGAAAAATCCGGGGCGGTGAAGCCTGCCTGCGGCGCGGATGTGCCGCTGGATGTCGCAGGCGCGTCATTTGCCGAGAATGCAATCCACGCGGCGCTCATTCCCAGCACGAGCAGGTAAAAAATAATTCGTTGTATTTTTTTCGAGAGTGTCTAAAACAGTGGGCTTACGAAGTCCATCACGTGAGAGGCGTAGTTGGGAAAACGCTGCTTGTGCAGTTGCCTGCTGTTGAAACAATA
>DAOTZP010000140.1:0-15277 GCA_034434265.1 Anaerolineales bacterium
GCGGGTTTGCCGCTGTCCACGTTCAAATTCCAGCCGCCTTGATTCAAATACATCAACGGGCGGATGTAGCAATCGGTAAAACCGTTGGCGCGGACAACATCCTTCGTCGCCTTGATAACTTCATCCACCGTCCACGGAAATTCGCGAAAGCCAAGCACGCGCGCCGAATCAAACAAACGCTCAATATGTTCACGCAGCCGAAAAACGGCGGGACCTTTCGGCGTGTTATACGAGCGGATTCCTTCAAACACCGCCGCGCCGTAATGCAAAGCCGAAGTGAGAAAATGAATATTGGCTTTCTCAAACGGCAGCATTTCGCCGTTCATCCAAACAAACTTCGATTCCATTCCCATAACAACATTCTCCTTTTTTGTCAGACCTGTCAGTCCTCTTGGTTTATAGTCTTTTTATAATCTCATCCGCCATTTGACGGGTGGAAAGTTTTCCGCCGATGTCGGCTGTTCTTGCGCCTTCGGCAACGGCTTGCTCCACAGCGGATTCAATTGCGGCGGCTTCGGATTCTAACTTAAACGAATGACGCAGCATCATTGCGGTTGATAAGATTGTGCCAATTGGGTTTGCAATTCCCTTGCCCGCAATATCCGGCGCGGAGCCGTGAATCGGTTCGTAGAGTCCAATCGTCCCTTCGCCCAAACTTGCGGAAGGCAGCATCCCCATTGAGCCAGCCAGCACGCTGGCTTCGTCCGTCAAAATATCGCCGAACATGTTTTCCGTCACGACCACATCCATCCATGCGGGCGATGTAATCAACTTCATCGAAGCGGTATCTACGAGCATGTGTTCAAATTCTATGTCTTTATTTTCATTGCCAACTTTCACCGCAATCTGCCGCCACAAGCGCGAAGATTCCAACACGTTGGCTTTATCTACGGACGTGACTTTTTTCTTGCGTCCGCGCGCAAGGTTGAAAGCCAGCTCCATCACGCGCTTAACTTCGTAGTCGTAATATTCGAGCGTATCCACCGCGCGTTCGCGCCCGTCTTTGATGTCGCGCCCTTTGGGGAATCCGAAATACAATCCGCCGGTGAGTTCGCGCACGACGAGAATATCCACGCCGCGAAGTTTTTCTTCTTTAAGGGGCGACCATTCAACCAGCGCGGGATGAACCTTAACGGGGCGAAGATTGGCGAACACCTTCAAGCCTTTTCTCAGGGCAAGCAGTCCGCGTTCCGGTCTGTCTTTGGCGGCGGGGTCATCCCATTTCGGTCCGCCGACTGCGCCAAGCAAAACCGAATCGGAGGCGAGACAATCCGCAAGGGTTTCATCGGTTAAGGATGAGCCATGTTTATCAATCGAACAGCCGCCCATCAATCTTTCTTGATAGGTGAAGGTATGTTTATATTTGCTTGCGATTGTATCCAACACGCGCACGGCTTCCGCAACCACTTCGGGACCAATGCCGTCGCCGGGGAGGAGGGTGATTTTGAAGTTCAAGGGGTCTCCATAATCTCCAATCTCTAATTACCAATTACGGTTTACGATGATGGGTAATTGGAGATTGATAATTGGTAATTGTAATTAATGCGCCAGCATCAATCCGTATTCAATTGAATCCGCCAGCGCGCGCCAACTTGCCTCGATGATGTTTGTCCCCGCGCCGACGGTGCTCCAACGCGAGGTGGAATTGCGCGTGTCAATCAAAACGCGGGTGATGGCTTCGGTGCCGTGGTCGGAATCAAGGATGCGGACTTTGTAATCGGACAAATGAAAATCTTCAATGCGCGGGTAGTAACTTTTCAAGGCTTTCCGCAAGGCAATATCCAGCGCGTTGACGGGTCCGTTGCCTTCCGCCGCCGTGTGCAGCACTTCGCCCTGCACGCGAACCTTGACCATCGCTTCCGCAAAGATTCCGCGTCCCTGACGATGCTCAACGTTGACGAAAAAGTCAATCAGTTCAAACGGCGGTTTGTAGCCGTATTCCTGACGCTTGAGCATAATCGCCACAGAGGCTTCGGCTGCCTCGAAGGAAAATCCGCGCGCTTCCAGTTCCTTGATTTCGTTAAGGATGGGAACAACTTCCGTGCCGTCCACTTCCACGCCGTGTTCTTCCGCTTTGCTTAAAAGATTTCCGCGCCCGGATAAATCCGAAACGACCACGCGCATTTTATTGCCAACCAGTTCCGGCTCGACATGTTGATACGACTGCGCGGAGCGTCTCATTGCCGCGACATGCACGCCGCCTTTATGCGCGAAAGCGGATTTGCCCACAAAAGGCAGATGCTCATCGGGCGTGAGGTTTGCCACCTCCGCGACAAAATGCGAAAGGTCGTAAAGATGTTTGAGATTATCTTGCGGCACGCACTGATACCCCATTTTGAGTTGGAGGTTTGCGATGACCGAGCAAAGATTGACATTGCCGCAGCGCTCGCCCACGCCGTTGATTGTTCCCTGCACTTGAATTGCGCCTTCGCGCACGCCAATCAGCGAATTGACAACGGCGGCTTCCGAATCGTTGTGCATGTGCATTCCAAACGGATGCGTGATTTGCGCTTTCATTTCGCGGACGATTTTCTCCACGTCCCAAGGCAGGGTTCCGCCGTTGGTATCGCACAGCACGACCATTTCCGCGCCGCCGCGAATCGCCGCGCGCAAGGTTTCAAGCGCGTAGGAAGAATCCGCTTTGTAGCCGTCGAAGAAATGCTCCGCGTCATAAATCACGCGCTTGCCGTTTTCTTTAAGGTAGGCAACGGACTGTTCGATGATTCGCAGGTTGTCTTCCAGCGTGGTGAGCAATACATCGGTGACGTGCAGATTCCACGTCTTGCCGAAGATGGTGCAAACCGGCGTTTGCGAATCGAGCAGGGCTTTGATGTTGGAGTCGTCTTCGGGCCCGCCTTTCACGCGGCAGGTTGAGCCAAAGGCGGAGATGAGCGCGTGTTTCCATTGTATATCGCGCGCGCGCGCAAAGAACTCCGCGTCCTTTGGGTTGGAGCCGGGCCAGCCGCCTTCAATGAACGTAACTCCGAACTCATCCAGTTTTTGCGCCACGCGAATCTTGTCATTGCCCGAAAGCGTAAAACCTTCGGATTGCGTTCCGTCGCGCAAGGTGGTGTCGTAGATTTGGATTTGCATAATAGATATTAGATGATTAGAGAATAGAGAATAGAGATTAGAGATTAGAGAATAGTATTTCCACTATTCTCCATTTATCTACTCGCTATTCCCTGCTCGTATGCCGCAATCTCTTTCTCAAAACTCATAATGTAGCCAAGTTCATCCACGCCGTTGAGCAAACAGGTTTTATTGAACGGGTCAATGGGGAAGTGGACAGAACCGCCGGGGAACGAGAGAGACTGCGAAGCAAGGTCAATGGTGAATTCAACGCCGGGAGATTCTTCCACAAGGTCAAAAAGCATTTTGTGAGTCGCATTATCCACGACGATGGGGATGAGACCGTTTTTGAGCGCGTTGTTGCGGAAGATGTCCGCAAAGGATGTTGAAATCACCGCGCGGATTCCCCACGAGGTCAGCGACCAGGGGGCGTGTTCGCGGCTCGACCCGCAGCCAAAGTTATCGCCCGCGAGAAGAATCTGCGCGCCCTGCGATTCCGGTTTGTTGAGGATGAAATCCGCTTTGGGGGATTTATCGTCGTTATAACGCCAGTTGAAGAAGAGCGCGTCCGCGAGACCGTTTTTATCCGTCACTTTGAGAAATTGCGCGGGGATGATTTGGTCTGTGTCAATATCATTGACGGGAAGCGGCAGCGCGCGGGAGGTTAAGGTTGTGAATTGTGCCATAGTGGTAATTGGTGAGTGGTAATTGGAGATTAAAGCAGCGCGCGCGGGTCGGTGACTGCGCCATGAATGGCTGCTGCGGCTGCGGTAATTGGGCTTGCCAAAAACGTGCGCGCGCCTTTACCCTGCCTGCCTTCAAAGTTGCGGTTGCTTGTTGATACCGCATACTGCCCGGAAGGCACGAAGTCGCCGTTCATGCTAATACATAAACTGCACCCCGCCTCGCGCCATTCGCCGCCCGCTTCTTTGAAGATTTTATCCAAGCCTTCCTGTTCGGCTTGCTTCTTTACATCCTGCGAGCCGGGCACAACCATCAGGCGCGTGCCTTCGGCAACCTTGCGCCCTTTGAGCATTTGCGCCGCAAGACGCAAATCGGAAATGCGCGAGTTTGTGCAAGAGCCAATGAAGACTACGTCCACTTTTTGACCGAGCAGCGATTGACCGGGCTGCAATCCCATATATGCCATTGCTTTTTCAAACGCGGCTTTTTGCGAAGGTTCGGTGAATGATTCCGCTGTTGGTATTCTGTCCGTAATTTTCATACCCATGCCGGGATTCGTGCCGTAGGTAATCATCGGTTCGAGCGCGGAAGCGTCAAGCGTAATGGACTTGTCATACGCCGCGCCTTCATCGCTTGGCAGCGTCTTCCAATAGGCGACGGCTTTGTCCCATGCTTCGCCTTTCGGCGCGAACTCGCGCCCATGCAAATATTGAAACGTGGTTTCATCGGGGGCAATCATGCCCGCGCGCGCGCCGCCTTCAATGGACATGTTGCAGATGGTCATGCGCTGTTCCATGCTCAACGCGCGAATCGCTTCGCCCGTGTATTCAAAGACATGACCCGTTCCGCCGCCCACGCCGATTTTTGCAATCAACGCAAGGATGATGTCCTTCGCCGAAACGCCCGCGCCAAGTTTCCCATCCACGCGGACTTCATACGTCTTCGGCTTTCGTTGCAGCAAACATTGAGTCGCCAGCACATGCTCCACTTCGCTTGTGCCGATGCCAAATGCCAGCGCGCCAAACGCGCCATGCGTGGCGGTGTGGCTATCGCCGCACACAATGGTCATGCCCGGCTGCGTGCGTCCCAGTTCGGGTCCAATTACATGCACAATGCCGCGATGCGGGCTGGTCATGCCGTGAAGCGTGATTCCAAACTCCGCCGCGTTGGTTTCCATCTGCTTGATTTGTGCCGCCGCCATCGCGTCTGTTATCGGCATGTCGAGCGGAGTCGTCGGGATGGAGTGGTCCAGCGTGGCGAGCGTTTTCTCCGGTCTGCGGACTTTTAATCCGCGCTGCCTTAATCCCGTAAAGGCTTGCGGCGAGGTGACTTCGTGGACGAGGTGCAAGTCAATATACAAAATTGCGGGCGCGCCTTGCTGTTCGGTGACAACGTGCGAGTCCCAGATTTTTTGGAAGAGTGTTTTAGCCATAAAGTTCCTGTTGAAAATTGGAGATTGGAGATTGGGGATTGGCGACTAATCATCTAATCTCTAATCTCCAATCTCTATCTTTACCCCAACATCACGCCAAAATCGTTCGGCGCTTTTTCTGCGCCTTCGGTCTGCGCGATGATGAGCTTGTTCAGCGCGTTGATGTACGCCTTCGCGCTGGCAACGATGATGTCCGTATCCGCGCCGTGTCCGCCATATACGCGGATGTATTCCACTTCGCTTTGCGCGTCCATCGTCTTCGGGCTGGCGTCGCTTTGCACGCGCACAGTGACTTCGCCAAGCGCGTCAATGCCTTCCGTAATCGCGTGGATGTTGAATTCCAGCAGCGTGCAGGGAACATTCACAATCGAATCAATCGCTTTGTAGGTCGCATCCACAGGACCGGTGCCAATTGCGGATGTGGTGTGAATTACGCCGTCCGGTCCGCGCAGGCGAATGCTTGCGGTGGGCATTCCAATCGTTCCGCAAGTGACTTGCAGCCCGTTGAGTTGATAGATTTCGCGCGGCTGGTAGAACTCATCCGCAATGAGCGCTTCCAAATCCAAATCGGTGATGACCTTCTTGCGGTCTGCCAAATCCTTGAAACGCGCAAACGCCTTATCCAATTCCACATCGTCAAGCGAGTGACCCATCTCCGCAAGGCGGTTCTTCAACGCAGCGCGCCCCGAATGTTTTCCCAAGACCAATTTGGTTTGATTCACGCCGACATCTTCGGGGCGCATAATTTCATACGTTGTCTGATGTTTCAACATGCCGTCCTGATGAATGCCCGCCTCATGCGCGAAGGCGTTTGCGCCGACAATGGCTTTGTTCGGCTGCACAACAATCCCCGTGTAATTGCTCACCAGTTTTGAAATGCGCGAAATCTGCGTGGTGTCAATACCCGTTTCCAACCCAAAGACGGGATGCCGGGTCTTCAACGCCATCACCACTTCTTCAAGCGAGGCGTTGCCCGCGCGTTCGCCGATTCCGTTCACGGTTACTTCGGCTTGGCGCGCGCCCGCGCGAATGCCCGCCAGCGCGTTTGCGGTTGCCAGTCCCAAATCGTCGTGCGTGTGAACCGAAACGGTGATGCCTTCGTGCATTCCCGGCGTATTCTTGATAATGCCGTCAATCAAGTTGTAAAACTCATCGGGCGTGGTGTATCCAACCGTGTCCGGAATGTTAAGCGTGGTCGCGCCCGCCTTAATGGCTTCGCCGAGGACGACGTACAAAAATTGCGGGTCGGAACGTCCCGCGTCTTCGGGGCTGAACTCCACATCCGCGCACAACGAACGCGCGTATGCAACCATCTCCGCCACGCGCTGCACCACTTCCTCCGGGTCCATCTTCAACTTATGTTTCATGTGAATCGGCGAAGTGGCAAGGAAAGTGTGAATGCGCGGTTTGCGCGCGCCCTTCACCGCCTCCCATGCTTTATCAATATCGGATTTATTCGCCCGCGCGAGTCCGGCAATGATTGGGACTTTTGCTTGCGGGTCGGCGGAATTGCCAACCTCATTCGCGATTCTCCTCACCGCCTCAAGGTCATCCGGCGAGGCAGCCGGAAACCCCGCCTCGATGATATCCACGCCCAGCCGCGCAAGGTTATGCGCGACTTCGAGTTTTTCCGCCGAGGTCATCGTCGCGCCGGGAGATTGCTCGCCGTCTCTTAGGGTTGTATCAAAAATTTTGACGTAGTTTGTCATAAATTCATCCTTTGGGTAATTAGAGATTAATAATTGGAGATTATTTTGCCCAATCTCTAATTACCAATCACCAATCACTATCCCTTCTTCCAATTCTCCGGTCTCAATGACCGTACCGCCGCGCCCGCCCTCCACATTTCGGAATTGCGGAACGCATCGAGTTCTTTTTCCAATTGCTCGCGGTAATCTTCGCGGCTGTTTGCTTCGAGCGTAATGCGCGCTTCTTTGCCGCTGACGACGGACTCGTAGAGCTCATCGAACACGGGCGCAACCGCATCGCGGAATTTGGGATGCCAGTCCAACGCGCCGCGCTGCGCGGTGGTGGAGCAGTTCGCGTACATAAAGTCCATGCCGTTTTCGCCCACAAGACGAATGAGCGATTGGGTAAGTTCTTCCACCGTTTCGTTGAACGCTTCGGACGGGGAATGACCATGTTTGCGGAGCACGTTGTACTGCGCTTCCATCACTCCGGATAACGCGCCAATGAGAATACCGCGCTCGCCGGTAAGGTCGGAGTACACTTCTTTTTCAAACGTGGTCGGGAAGAGATAGCCCGCGCCAATGGCAATGCCCAGCGCGACAGTGCGTTCCCACGCGCGCCCGGTTTTGTCTTGATGAATCGCAAAGCTTGCGTTAATTCCGCTGCCATCCAAAAAGTTGCGGCGCACGCTTGTTCCCGAACCTTTCGGCGCAACAAGGGCGACGTCCACATGCGGCGGGGGAATAACGCCGGTATCATCTTTGAAGGTGACGGAAAAGCCATGTGAGAAGTAGAGCATATCGCCTTCGTTCAAACATTCCACAATTTTGCTCCACTGGCTGCGCTGACCCGCGTCCGAAAGCAGGTATTGAATTACCGTGCCGCGCTCCGCCGCTTCTTCCACTTCAAAGAGCGTCTCGCCTTCAACCCAGCCATCGGCAATTGCCTTGTCCCAATTCTTCGTTCCCTTGCGCTGCCCGACGATGACTTTGATGCCGTTATCGCGCATGTTCATTGCCTGCGCGGGACCTTGCACGCCGTAGCCAATGACCGCCACGACTTCGTTCTTTAAGACCTCGCGCGCCTTTTCCAAGGGGAACTCGTCACGAGTCACCACTTCTTCTTCCACGCCGCCGAAATTAATTTTTGCCATGATTTACATTCTCCTTTGTTTATTTTTTTATTAACAATCACCAATCACTTTACGGAGTCATCTCCGCGAGTTCGGACACATCATCATATCGATTCCCCGTCATGCCGGGCATACGCCGCACGCCTTCGTTAACTCCGCGCGTCATGGCGATTTGCCCCGTGCGAACCATTTCCACAATTCCAATCGGGCGCAGCAATTCAATCATTCCTTCGATTTTGTCCTCCGTGCCTGTAATTTCCACAATGACCGAGTCGGCTGCCACATCCACAATGCGGGCGCGGAAAATTTCCGCCAAGCCGTTCACTTCCGCGCGTTTTTCCGGCCCCACTTTTACTTTGATGAGCGCCAAGTCGCGCGTCACCGAAGGTTGGCGGGTCACATCCTGCACGTCAATCACGTTGACAAGTTTGTATAAATTCGCTTCGATTTTATGCGCGTCTATATCGCCGTTGGGGCAGTCCACCACCACAGTCATTCGTGAAACATCGGGGTTTTCGGTGCGTCCCACCGCCAGCGATTCAATGTTGAAATTGCGGCGGCGAAACAGCGAAGCCACGCGGTTTAACACGCCGGGTTTGTTTTCAACCAATGCAATAAAGGTGTAATTCATTTTCAAGCCTCCAAGTTAGAGATTGGATGATTAGAGAATTAGAGATTAGATGATTAGATGAGTAGATGAGTAGATGAGTAGATGAGCAGCAAGGAATAACTACGCACTATTCTCTATTCCTCTATTCCTCTATTATCTATCCTCTAGTTTTTCACCGGTCTCTGTATCATCTGGTCCAGCGCGGCGCCTGCGGGAACCATTGGGTACACCGCGTCTTCCATTTCCACGCGGAATTCAAGCACAACAGGTCCTTTTGTTTTGCGCGCCCAAGCAATCGCGTCATTCACTTCTTCGCGTTTGGTCACGCGCCGCGCGGGGACTCCATGCGCGTCGGCAAGTTTCACAAAGTCAGGCGCGAGCATATTTACCGCCGAGTAACGCTTTTCAAAGAAAAATTCCTGCCATTGGCGCACCATGCCGAGAAAACTATTATTCATAATGGCAACTTTCACGTTTGCGCCTTCCTGCACCGCCGTCGTTAATTCAGCGGCGGTCATTTGAAACCCGCCGTCGCCAACGATTGCCCAAATCTCCTGGTCCTTTGCCGCAAACCACGCGCCAATGGCGGCAGGCAGACCAAAGCCCATTGTCCCTGCGCCGCCGAAAGAAAGCCAGCGGTTGGGTTATCCAGCGGGTAGTATTGCGCCGTCCACATTTGATGCTGCCCCACATCTGTGGAAATAATCGCCCCGCCGCCGGTTGCCTTCCAAATATCGGCAATCAGATGCGCCACATACAATTTACCGTCATCCTCCCAATTCATAATGCTGCGCTTGTCGGCTTCCGCTTTCCAGCCGTTGATTTCCTGCTTCCATGCTTCATGGTCATATTCATCCACCATTGGAATGAGGTCCATCAGCACCGTCTTCAAATCCCCCACCAGCGGAACATCCACCGCAACGTTTTTGTGGACTTCGGACGGGTCAATTTCAATGTGAATTTTCTTCGCGCGCGGCGCGTATGTTTTGAGCGTGCCGGTCACGCGGTCATCGAAGCGCATCCCAAACGCGAGCAGCAAATCGGAATTTTGAATGGCAAGGTTGGTGTGAACTTCGCCATGCATTCCCATCATGCCGAGGCTGAGTTCATGCGAAGCGGGAAACGCTCCCAACCCCAGCAGCGTGCTTGCCACCGGAATTTGAGTTTTCACCGCAAACTGCATCAGCGCCTCTTCGGCTTTGGACATCAACACCCCATGCCCGCATAAAATCACCGGCTTTTGCGCCTTTTCAATTAATCTCACCGCGTCTTCCAACAAATTGCGCGGCGCGCGCATCACTGGCTGGTAACCGGGCAGTTTTACCTCTTGAGGATATTCAAATTCGGTTTGTTCAATTTGAGCGTTCTTGCAAATATCAATCAATACAGGACCGGGACGTCCGCTGCGGGCGATATAAAACGCCTCGCGTACCGTCTGCGCGATTTCATCAGCGCGGGTGACAAGATAATTATGTTTTGTAATCGGCAGCGTAATGCCGGTCACATCCACTTCCTGAAACGCGTCCCCGCCAATGAGATGCGCCGCAACCTGTCCTGTGATAAACACAACGGGGACGGAATCCATCATTGCGGTGGCAATTCCTGTCACAAGGTTTGTTGCGCCGGGGCCGGATGTTCCCATTGCCACGCCCACCTTGCCTGATGCGCGCGCGTAACCGTCCGCCATGTGCGCCCCGCCCTGCTCATGCCGCACCAACACATGATGCACGGGGTAACTTAACATCGCATCATAAATCGGCATATTCGCCCCGCCCGGATACCCAAAGACCACCTCCACGCCTTCCCGCACCAGACATTCCCATAAAATTTCTGCGCCTGTTTTTTTCATTTCAATTCTCCTTTATCCGTTTACTTCCGTGAATCCGTGACGGAGTCCGTTGACAGCACCGCGCCCGTATCCGCGCTCGTCACAAAATACGAATAGCGCTTCAACCACTTCGATGTGACTTTGGATTCAAACTTCGGCAAAGCCGCCAGCCGATTCGCAATCTCCGCGTCGCTCAACTTCACATTCAGTGTTCTCTCGTGCAAGTCAATTTGAATCACATCCCCATTTTGCAGCGCCGCAATCGGACCGCGCGCCGCCGCCTCCGGCGAAACGTGACCGATGCACGCGCCTCTTGTCCCGCCGCTGAATCTGCCATCGGTGATGAGCGCCACCTTGTCGCCGAGTCCCTGCCCCATAATCGCGGACGTGGGCGAGAGCATCTCCTGCATTCCCGGTCCGCCCTTGGGACCTTCATAGCGGACAACCACGCAATCCCCCGCTTTGACCTTGCCCGCCAAAATTCCCGCCAGCGCTTCGTCCTGCGATTCAAAAATCACCGCGGGACCTTCAAACTTCATCATCGCCGGGCTCACGCCGCCGACCTTCACCACCGCCCCGTTCGGCGCAAGGTTGCCAAACAAAATCGCCAGCCCGCCATGCTTTGAATGCGCGTTTTCATAACGCCGAATCACTTCATCATCTTTGATTTCACAGCCTTCAATTGATTCCCCCAATGTCTTGCCTGTGACCGTTACTCTATCCAAATGCAGCATTCCCGTTCCGCGCTGTATTTCATTTAATATTGCGGGAATCCCGCCCGCGCGGTGAACATCTTCCATGTGCCACTTGCCCGCCGGTGAAACTTTGCAGATGTGCGGCACTTTATCCGCCACCGCGTTGATTCTCGTCAGCGGATACGCCACGCCCGCTTCGTTCGCCAATGCCAGCGTATGCAGCACCGTGTTGGAAGAGCCGCCCATTGCCATATCCAATGCGAAGGCATCATCAATCGCTTCGGCGGTGACAATATCGCGCGGCTTGATGTCGCGCTCGATGAGAGTCACAATCTGCGCGGCGGCTTGCTTTGCCAGAGATTCACGCTCAGGGGTCTTCGCCAATGCCGACCCGTTGAAAGGAAGCGCGAGTCCGAGCGCTTCCATCAAACAGTTCATCGAGTTGGCGGTGAACATGCCCGAACACGAGCCGCAAGATGGGCAGGCAAATTTTTCCAAAATGGAAAGGCGCTTTTCGTCAATCTTCCCCGCCGAATATGCGCCCACGCCTTCAAATACGGAAATCAAATCTATCGTCTCGCCGTCGGGAGTCATACCCGCTTTCATTGCGCCGCCGCTGACAAAAATCGTCGGGATGTTCACGCGCATCGCGGCAAGCAACATGCCGGGGACAATTTTGTCACAGTTGGGGATGCACACCATCGCGTCGAAGCGGTGCGCCTCAATCATCGTCTCCACGCAGTCGGCGATGAGTTCACGCGAGGGCAGCGAATACTTCATGCCCGCGTGCCCCATTGCAATGCCGTCATCCACACCAATCGTGTTGAACTCAAACGGCACGCAGCCCGCCGCGCGGACGGCTTCTTTCACCAGTTTGCCAAATTCCTGCAAATGCACATGACCCGGCACAACATCCACATACGAATTGACAATGGCGACAAACGGCTTCTCAAAGTCTTCATCATTCAAACCGGTCGCGCGCAGCAATGCGCGGTGCGGAGCTTTCTCATATCCTTTTTTGACGGTGTCTGAACGCATAAGTCTCCTTATTTGGAGACCTGACAAGTTTTCAAAAACCTGTCAGGTCTTAAGTTACGATAAAAAAAAGCCGCTCCGATGTGGTCGGAGCGGCTTCGTGTTTCCAATCCTGTAAGTTATTTCACTCTCACCGTTGCGCGTCCAACCACAAACAAGCCCTTAATAATAAGGACCGCAAGAAGGACGACAATAATCAGGGAGAGGGAAAAGATGAAATTCATAAGCGTAAATTTCGCACGATTATAGGCAGAAACGGAAATCCGTCAAGGGAGGATTTTCCGAATCGGCGGCTAATCGGTAAACAATGGCAAATGCCCCAGCGCGAGAATATGCATCCATTGGGCGCGGTCGCCTTCGGTGAGAATGGCAGCCTCCGCCGCCACCTTCGCGTTGGATTTATCCAAAATCATGCGCATCCCTTGCAAGGTGGAGCCCGTGCTGATGACATCATCCAAAATCACCACGTTCTTGCCTTGCATGGTGTTGCGGTCTTTCTCATCCAAAATCAATAACTGTTTTTGCCCGGTGGTAATGGAAAGCGTCTCCGCTTGAATGGCATCGCCCATGTATGGCTTGTAGGTCTTGCGTAAAATCACATAGGGCTTGTTTGTTTCCACCGAAAGCGCGTGCGCCAGCGGAATGGATTTTGCCTCCGCAGTGACGAGCAAATCGTAATTTACATCTTGCAGTTTCTTCGCCAGTTCGCGCGCGCAGGCTTGCACCAGTTCGGTATCGCCGAGAATGTTCAAAATGGCAATCCGCAGACCGGGCTTGATTTCAAACAAAGGCAGTTGGCGTTTTACGCCCGCAATCTCAATTTCATAATGTTCGCGTTGAGTCATGGAATCTTCCTCCAAAAAAATTATCGCGCGAAGTGTATCACATTTATTTTTGCGTCCGCTGCCGCATCACTTCAAACATCAGCACACTGCCCGCCGCGCCCGCATTCAGCGATTCGACTTCGCCGCGCATGGGAATCTTAATCTTAACGTTTGCCAACCGGCGGGCTGCTTCGCTTGCCCCGTCCGCTTCGCCGCCCACCACCAAAGCCAGCGGCGCGCGCAAGTTCAAATCCCAGCAAGAGACTCCGTCCATATCCGCGAGAAAGACCTGCATGTTTTGAGAGGAAACCATCCGTTGAATTTCATCCCAGGTCATTGAATGAATCGGCAGGCGAAAATGCGCGCCCATGCCCGCCCGCAAAACCTTCGGCGCAAATGGGTCTGTCGTTTCGGGCGGAATGATTGCCGCATCCGCGCCCGCCGCCGCCGCGCTTCGCAGCAGCGCGCCAAGATTGCCCGGGTCGCGGATTTGGTCGGGGATGAGAAAAAAATTTGAGGAAGCGGGAATCGGCAGGCGGGTCAGTTCCAAAACCGCGAGAATGCCCTGCGGGGATTCCGTCTCGCTGATGGATTTCATCAGCGCGGGGGAAATTTCCTCCACCTCCACGCCGCGCGATTTGAGAATTTGAATTTGGTCTTTTCCCCGCTGGCTGAGCGAATCATCATACAAAGCGAATCGCGCCGCCCAGTTTGCGCGGATGGCGTCTTCGACGAGCCGCACGCCTTCCGCCAAAAACGCGCCCGCGTCGCGGCGTTCTTTGGAACGTCCATGCAGGGCGCGGGCAAGTTTGATTTTTGAATTTTGCGTCGAGGTAATCACGCCAGTTCCCGCCACACTTTGCGAAACTCATCCACCGTCGGCTGGTCAAAGAGAGTCAGGCGCACGAGTTTTAGATTTGATTTTTCTTTTTCAAAATATTCCGTCACGGTGTTGAGGATGATGCGCGCCGCACGGTCTTTGGGAAAGCCAAAGATGCCGGTGGAAATGGCGGGCAGCGCAATCGATTCAAGGTGAAGTTCATCCGCGACGCGCAGCGAACCGTAGATGCAGTCGTGCAGTTTTGCGTCTTCATCGCCCGTACCCCAAATGGGACCGACGGCATGGATGACGTATCGCGCGGGCAGGCTGCCGCCCGTCGTCCACGCGGGCATGGAGTGAAGCACGCGCCCGTGTTTTTTAACCCATGCGTCGCTTTCTTTTTGAATAACCTCCCCACCGCGCTGCACAATCGCAAATGCCACGCCGCCGCCGTGTTGGAGATATTCGTTGGCGGCGTTGACAATGGCATCCACTTCTTCAAGCGTAATATCGCCCCGCGCAATTTGAACGGTGTATTGATTTGCGATTATTTTTTGTTCAAGAATTATGCTCATGGAATAATTTTACATGAAAAGGCGAGGGCGTTCATTTCAAAACTTTGATGAAAAATTCCACCAACATGCGCGTCACCTGCCTGCGGCTGGGATTCATGTTCGGGCTGTCTTGCGGGGTAAATCCATGCCCGCCGTTTTGGACGATGACCAATTCATTTTCCACGCCGTTTTGCTTTAATGCTTTGTGCAAGGTTTGCGCGTGCGAAAGCGGCACGAGCGCATCCGCATCCCCGTGAAAGGTGATGACGGGCGGCGCGTTGGGCGTGATGTGAGCAACAGGGTTTGCGGTTTGCAAATCTTCGTTTTTGAAAACGCGCTCGTTGTTGTTTGGAAAAAACGCGGCAATATCCACCGGCGCAAAAAAATTTGCAACCGCCTGCACCGCGCTAGACTGTTCGAGATACGGACCGACATCCCAGCCCGCAGTTGTATCGGTGAAGGCAAGCAAAAGCGCGAGGTGTCCGCCCGCAGAATTTCCCCAGGCGCCGATTCGATTCGCGTCCACGTTGTAGCGCTGCGCGTTGGCGCGTAAAAACCGCACCGCGCATTTTACATCCTCAATCATGGCGGGGAATTGGTATTCGGGCGCGAGGCGGTAAATAACCGAAGCAACTACAAAACCCGCCTCGGCAAGAGCGGCGCGGTCGGGCGCAAGGGGCGGGCTGTTTTTGTCGCCGCTTGTCCAACTTCCGCCATGAATGTAAAGGACGGCGGGCAGGGATTCTTCCGCGTTGAGGGGGAAGTAAATATCCATCTTGATTTCGTTTTCATTCATCACACAGTAGGTGATGTTGCGCTCAATGCGGAATGAATAGGCGGGCGTTTTGCCGCCCGCGCAGGCTGTAACAAAAATCAAGAACGGGAGGAAAGGAAATATTTTT
>DAOTZP010000141.1:0-2892 GCA_034434265.1 Anaerolineales bacterium
ACGTTCAACCCGGGCGTTTGCTCGAAGCGGGCTATTCTTTCAAATTCAAAGACGCGCCCGCCGCCTTTGCCGGTTTATTTTCGCGCTAAAAAATCCATCTGATGCGCAATGTAAACCAGCTCGCCGCGTTCAATTTGAGCGCGGCGTTTTTCCATCCACGCGGCGAATTCCTCCGCGTTTAATTCTTGATTCCCCGTCAGCGACTCTTCAAAAAAACGCAAAATAAAACGCAGAAAATATTCCTCGTCTTCGGGGTATTTTCCATTGACCGCGTGAACCACCCAATCGGAAGACCCCGCGGCGAGAATCTCCGCCCCGGCTTCTTTCAAATGCGCGAACAGATGTCTGCCCGCGCGGCTGTCCCCGCCCGTCGGGCGCGCGTCCATGCTGGCGTGATACAGCCGTTCGATTTTCCCGTCCAGCGCGGAATCAATCTGCGGCTCCAGCGAAGTCACGCCGTCGAAGTTAATCGTCAGCCACGCAAGGTCTTTCGTCAGCGAAAGAATCTTCGGCATACTGGCAGGCATGGGGAACAAATCCAACACCGCGTGAGCGATGAGCAAATCGGCGGGCTGCGGATTCTTTTGGATGAAGTCGAACACGTCCGCCGCTTCGAGGCGGATGCGGACCTCGCGGGCGGAATCGAACGCCCGAAGTTGATTCTCCGCGCTTCTTTCGACGGTCAGGCTTAACTCCCGCGCCCAGGTTGGAATCCACGCCCCAGCCGCTTCGATGTTTTCGCGCAGTTCGTCCACCAAAATATATTCCGCGTTTTGCAAAATATTCCAGCGCAGCAGGCGGCGCGGCATCGTCCCGATTCCCCCGCCGATTTCAATCACCCGCAGCGGACGCGCGGGCAAATTCGCTTTCAGCGCGTTCAACACATTGCGATTCAATGCGCGGTCGTCCACGCTTTGTTTGGAGAGCAAATATTTTTGAAAAGAGTATTCCATGATTATTGAACTTGTCGCAACAGAAATTCCCGGATGCTTTTCGCCGTCTCGTTCCACTTCGGCTGCTGACGATAGCGCCGCAGCGCCTTGACCGACGTCTCCGCCAGCCATGCGCGATTCTGCGAGAGGCGGGTCAAATGCGCGGCGAGGGAGGACGAATCTTCGGGCGGAATTAAAAATCCCGTCCCGCCGTGCGCGATGAGCTCGCCCGCCGCGCCCGCCGTCGTGCCAATGGCGGGCAGACCGAAGCCCATCCCTTCGAGATACACAATGCCAAAACCTTCGTAACTGGACGGCACGACAAGGACGTGCGCCTGTTTCATCTTTGCGGTTAAGTCTTCGTTATCCAGCGCGCCGTGAAAGCGGACGGCGGACGATAAGCCATTGCCGCTGACTTGCCTCCGTATGGCGTTTGCGTATGCGGGTTCAACCGTCAGCGAGCCGACGACGTCCAGTTGAAAGTTGAAGTTTGTAAGTCGCAGCGCGTCTATGAGGATGTGCAGCCCTTTGCGGCGCATGACGTTCCCCAAAAACAAAATGCGAAAAGGTTGTTGCTCCGCGCGGATTTTAATTTCCTCCTCTGTCACGCCCTCCCCAAACCGGTCTGTCGGCGGATACGCCACAATACTATTCTCCACTCCTCTATTCTCTAATCTTCTACTCTCTAATCTTCTACTCTCTAATCCTCTACTCTCTAATCCTCTACTCCCCAACACTTTCCCCACCGCGCTTTTGGTCGTCTGCGAGTTGAAGATAAACCCGTCCACGCTTTGCAGATATTTTCTTTCAACGATTTTATACAACTCGTTCTGCCAGCGCGGGCGGAGCTCCGAGCAGCGCAGATGGTGAACAAGGCTGACGATGGGGTAGGGATGCGGCTTGCGGTTGGCGAAAATCAGCGAAGGGTGATTGAGTTCGTCTTGAATCAAAACGTTCAAACCGGCGGGGAGTTTGAAGGTGAAGTTATCGCTCAAATGCGCGGCGTAATTCCGCCACGGCAGCGAAACGATTTCCACATGGTCGCCTTGCGCGCGCAGATATTCCACCAGTTTGCGGTCGTACAAATATCCGCCGCTGAGCGTCTCCAGCGAGCCGTAGATGAGCAGTCCGATTTTCATGCGTGTTTCAAGGCTGGCAGGTTAAGAGGTTTTAACGCTTCATTTGAAAAGCCGCCCACGCATTTTCATGCTCCCATAAAACCACTTTGATTGCGCTGATGTTTTTCGCCTTGATTTTTTCGTTGAGCGTCAGGCACAAAATCCGCGCAAAATGTTCAATGGATGGATTTAACCCCGCAAATGCCGGTGTTTCGTTGAGCATTTTTTCTTTGTACTCATTTACAACATCATCGAGATGTTTTTCCACTTCGACAATATCAACGAGGTAGCCGTGCTGGTCCAGTTCCGCGCCTTCGAGTTGAAGCTCCAAGACGTAATGGTGCGAGTTGGGGAAGTTTTCCGCGCCCCAATTGCCGCCGATTAAGAAATGCCTTGCAATAAATTCGCGTTTGACTCCGAGCGTGTACATGGGTTCTCCTTCAGGCGGATTGGTAGTCGAACAGGATTTGCAGCGTTTCTTCCGGGCGTTCGTCCAACAGTTGATAGGCTTTCGCCGCTTCGTCAATCTTGAAACGATGCGTAATCCATTTTTCCGGCTTGATTGTTTGCAGCATCTTCCATGCGGCGTTGAAACGGCGCGGCTTGTCCCATCGGGCGGAGAGCTCGGGCGAAATTGTGCTGACCTGCGAGGAGATTAACCGAATCCGCGAGCGGTGAAAAGATTCGCCCAGATTGATTTGCGCGGGTTTGAGTCCGTACCACGAGCCGAGAACGATTCTCCCGCTGAACATGGTCGTTTCAATCGCGGTGTTGAGCGCGGAAGGGGAGCCGCTGAGTTCAAACGTTAAGTCAAATTTTTGCGCGTAGCCATTTAATAGCGA
>DAOTZP010000142.1:0-8078 GCA_034434265.1 Anaerolineales bacterium
CCGCCGACATCGTCCTCTATAAATCCGATATTGTTCCTGTGGGCGTTGACCAAGCCCCGCATATCGAATTTGCCCGCGAGCTGGTGCGTTCCTTTAATTACCGCTTCAACACCAAAGCGCTCATCGAACCGCAGGTAAAACATACCGAAGTGCTTAAAGTGCTGGGCGTTGACGGCAAAAACAAAATGAGCAAAAGCCTCAACAACCACATCGAACTCGCCTCCACTCCGGAAGAGACCGTCAAGCGCGTGCGCGAAATGGTCACCGACCCTGCCCGCCAGCGCAAAACCGACCCGGGCAATCCCGATGTGTGCAACGTGTTCACCATGCACAAACTTTTCTCCCCGCAGGAAGAAGTGGACATGATTAACACCGAATGCCGCCGCGCCGGAATCGGCTGCGTGGATTGCAAACTGCGCTTTGCCGCCAACCTTAACAAACACCTTGAACCCTTCCGCGCCAAACGCGCCGAACTCGCCGCCAAGCCCGACTACATCAAAGACGTATTGCGCGAAGGCTGCAAACGCGCGTCCGTCATCGCCGAACAAACGATGGTGGAAGTAAGGGAAGCGATTCAATTACCATAACGAATAGATTGGAGATTGGTAATTACTCAATCTCCAATCTCTATCCAATATTACAATGCGCCTCCTCATCCAACGCGTCTCCCGCGCCAGCGTCACCGTAAACGAAGAGACCATTTCCAGCATTGGAAACGGTCTCTTAATTCTTTTGGGCGTCGGCCACAACGACACCGAAGAACACGCGCAATTCCTCGCCGAAAAAGTCGCCAACCTGCGAATCTTTGAAGACGCGCAAGGCAAAACAAATTTATCCATTCTCGATGTCAAAGGCGAAGCCATCGTCGTCTCGCAATTCACGCTCTACGCCGATGCGCGCAAAGGTCGCCGCCCTTCCTTCATTGAAGCCGCGCCGCCCGAAGTTGCCGAACCGCTTGTCAACCGCTTTGCCGAGCTGCTACGCTCGCACGGCGTCCCCATCCAAATGGGAAAATTCGGCGCGGTCATGCAAGTCGAAATTCACAACGACGGTCCCTTCACCATTTGGCTGGAAAAATGAAATCCAAAAAGATTTTGCTGTTTATCTTTTTGTTCTACGCCATCCTCCGCATCGCCGCCAACCTGCCAGCCCTGCAAAAACCGCGCGAACTTGCCGACACCACCGCTTACCTGCGCATCTCCCGCGAACCGATTCAAAGCCAAAAATTTTGGGGCGATGCCCGCCCGTTTGTCTTTCCCCTGCTGTTAAAAATTTCATCACAGGATGTCTCCACCGCAAGCCGGATTCAACTGGCGGTTTCGATTCTCGCCTGGGGCTTGCTCGCGTGGGCGGTCAGCGCGTCTTTTTCTTCGGGCTGGCTTTCTCTCTTCTCCTTTGTTGTGATTCTCCTCCTCAGCCTTGCGCGCCCGCTTGCCAGCTGGGACTATGTGATGATGACCGAATCGCTCTCGGTCACATTTTTTGTTTTATTCCTTGCGCTGGGAATTATATACATAAGACCTGACAGGTTTGGAAAACCCGTCAGGTCGCAAGCGCTTCTCATCCCCGCCGCTTTTCTCCTCGCCTTTACCCGCGACACCAACGCCTATCTATTGCTTATGCTGGCGGGGATGTTGTTGTTCTCCGCATTTTTCCCTCTCCAACAAGAGAGGGCGGGGGTGAAAGTTCGTCTTATTCTTTCGGTCTCCTTTATCTTGATTTTCTTCCTCAACGACTACACCTCCAATCTCGGCGGGCGGTGGGTCTTTCCGCTGAATAACAACATCGGCAAGCGGGTTTTAACCAATTCCAATGCGTTGAAATATTTCGAGGCGTGCGGAATGCCTGTCAACGCGGAACTGCTCGCCCTCGCTGATTCGTTTGCCAACGGGCAAGACCGCGCGTTCTACGAATCGCCCGCGCTGGAATCCTATCGCGCCTGGTTGTACGCGGACGGCAAATCCTGTTACATGAAATATCTTCTCGCGCATCCCATCCAAAATATCACCGATGCCCTGCGTCAATTTGAATCGCTGATTCGTTTTGAAAACTTGAATAAATTTTTTGCGCGTGCGTATGACCCCGTCATTCCCTATTATTTCGAGCCGTTCATTTACCCCGCTTACTTCATTCTCCCGCTTTGGGTTTTGCTCACCCTCGCCGCTTTTTTTGCCATCTGGAAAAAACTGTGGAATCAAAACCCGCTGTGGGGAATTTATATTTTGCTCTGCCTGCCCATCTTTCCGCACTTGTTTATCACATGGCATGGCGACGCAATGGCGCCAGAACGTCACGCGCTTTCGGTGGGGCTGCAAATGGCATTATGCTTTTGGCTGCTTGTGTTTTTGTCTTTGGAAAGAATGGATGGATTGCGTAAGTAAAAAAACTTTTGAACCGCAGAGTTCGCAGCGTTTAAGAATTTCTCCGCGCCCTCCGCGTCTCTGCGGTAAAAAATTAAGACTTTTGCAAGAGGTCTAGGAAAGTATCTGAAATCTGTCATTTCGACGAGCCTTGCCTCGAACAAATGTGAGAGCAAGCGAGGAGAAATCCTGCTCGCTGGCGCGAAAAAGATTTCCCGCTATCGCTCGAAATGACGCATCCATCGTTTTCTCTATCGTCCGTTCCCCAACTGCGCTTTCAACGCTTCATAAATTCCCGGCGCGGCGGCAAGGATGGATTGCGGCGGCGAAATATAATCGGGGCTGCCGTCTATCGCGGTGACGCGCGCGCCGCCTTCCTCGGCAATGAGCCCGCCCGCGGCGACATCCCATGCCCGCAAGGTGAGTTCCCAAAACCCGTCGAAACGTCCTGCGCCAACGTAGGCGGCATCCAGCGCGGCGGAGCCAAGCCGCCGCACGCCTTGAGTCATCTTGGCGAGTTTTTCAAAATTTTTGAAGTTGTCTTTTTCGGTGTTCCATGTATCGTAGGGAAAGCCCGTCACCAACAAACTTTTTTCCAGCGATGTTGTGGCAGATGCTTGAATTTTTTTGCCGTTGAGCGTTGCGCCTTTGCCGCGCTCGGCTAAAAACATCTCATCGCGCATGGGGTCATATACCGCGCCGAGTTTTGTCATTCCATTTTCGGCATACGCAATTGAAACGCAAAAGACGGGGATGTGATGCGCGTAATTGACCGTGCCGTCAAGCGGGTCAATATACCAAATGCCTTCGCCCGCGCCTTCAATGCTTCCGCTTTCTTCGGCAAGGACGCGCGTTTGCGGAAAGAGCGTTTGAATTTCTTTGATGATGAAAGACTCGGAGGCGTGGTCGGCTTCGGTGACCAAATCAATCACGCCTTTGTATTGAATGTCATGCTCGCGGTGAAATCCGTCCCGCAGAATCTTTCCCGCGCCTCTGGCTATTTCTTCAAGGTGGGCGAGAGTCGGCTTCATGCGTATCCTCCCCAAATGCGGCGCCCAAGCGCGGAGAGCGCGAAATCAACGGCGAGCGTTGCGGTGCGGTTTTGCACATCGAGAATTGGGTTCACTTCCACCAAATCCATGCCGAGCAGTTTGCCCGTTTCGGCAACCAATTCGCAGGCGAGATGAGTCTCGCGCTGATTCAATCCCGCGGCGACGGGTGTGCCGACTCCGGGCGCGTGTTCGGGGTCGAGGGCGTCCAAATCGAGCGAGAGGTAAATGCCATCCACGTCGCGGCTGACGCGCTCAATGGCGCGTTCCATCACATTGACCATGCCGTAGCGGTCTATTTGCTCCATGCTCATCACCATTACGCCCGCTTCTTTCAGGTTGGCTTTTTCGCCGCTGTCCAAATCGCGCGCGCCGATGATGGCAACTTTGGATGGGTCAATGACGGGGATGGCTTCTTGCCACAATTGCACAAGACTTTTATCGCCCATGCCGCACAATGCCGCCAGCGACATGCCGTGAATGTTGCCTGATGGCGTGGTTTCGGCGGTGTTGAAATCGGCGTGCGCGTCAATCCATATTACGCCAATTTTGCGGTGACGCGCCGCGCCGCGCACCGAGCCGATGGATAGGCTGTGGTCGCCGCCGATGACCAGCGGGAAGTTTCCGGCTTGAATGGAAGTTGCCACCGCGCCCGCCACCCTGCGCGACATGGGAACAATGCAGTCAATATACTTTAATCGCGGGTCGGTGATTTTGCACATTTCGGCAATCGGCGCTTCGATGTTGCCTTCGTCGCGCACGGCGTAGCCGAGTTTTTCGAGTTTGTTTTGTAAATGAGAGTAACGAATCGCACTGGGACCCATATCCACACCGCGACGGTCCGCGCCGAGGTCTATAGGCACGCCAATAATGTCAATTTGCATGACAGCTCCTTGAAAGTAAGTTTGTAATTTACGCGGCGGATTTTACCCCATGTACGCCGTGACCAAATTTTTCCCCTTGTTTTTGGATTGATACATGGCGCGGTCTGAGGCTTGTAAAATGACTTCGCCCGTTTGCCCGTGAATGGGGAAGCAAGCCACCCCCGCCGAAAAGGTGGTGGAAAGCAGTTGTCCTTCAAACTCCACTTTCATGGCGGCAAATTCCTTGCGCCATTGTTCGGCGCGCTCATACGCCGATTCAAGCGTGGCGTTGGGCATGAGGATGGCAAACTCTTCGCCGCCGTATCGGCAGACGATATCCCCGCGCCGCGATTCTGCAGCCAGTATTTTTACCAGCGCTTGCAGCATGAAATCCCCGCATTTGTGACCGTAGGTGTCGTTGAAATTTTTGAAGTTGTCCACATCCAATATGATGATGGAAACGGGCGTGGACGTTTTCTTCGCGCGGGCAATTTCGTCTTCCAACGCTTCAGCCAGAAAGCGGCGGTTATACATGCCCGTCAGCGGGTCGCGGATGGCTTGCTGTTCCAGCTTTTCGCGCAGCGATTGAATTTCAGCCAGCTGGCTTTTGAGCAAAAGGTTGGCGCGTTTCAGGTCTTCTTCAAGGTTGATGCGGCTGGTGATGTCGTGCGCGACGAAGACTTTGCCTTCCAATTTGCTGAGGTTGTAGATGGGGAACAGGTCAATTTCAAACGTGCGCGGCGAGTTGCCCGCCAGTTTTACTTCTTCGTGCGCCAGCGTTTTGTTGTAATAACGCAGGATGATTTCGCTCCATCTGCCGAATACGTCTGCAGCAAAGCAGCCAATCATTTCTTCGGCGCTTTTCCCAATCCACTTTTGACCGATGTCATTAATATCCAGCACGCGGTTTTGATTATCCAGCACGACAACCATTTGCGGAATATGTTCCAGCACGCGGTGACGGGCAACCGGAACAAGGTCGAACAGTTTTAAGCCAAAAACCGCGCCGCTGATTAATACCGCGCTGATGGCAAAGGTCAGCGGGGTGACGTCCAAATCGGTTTTCATCCATGCGGGCAGCGGCAGGCGCGGCGCAAGTTGAAAATAAATATTCGCCACCCAGGGAAACAAGGTTGCCGTAATCAACAACCCCATTTGTTTGCGGTAAACGCTTCTGTGCGTAATAAATCTTCGCAGCAACAGCCCCAGCGAGGCGAGTAAAAGCAGGTAGATTTGGGCAAACATCACCCAATACAGCGGCGCGCGCGAAAGTTGCAGCGGTCCGCCGTTGGGGTACGCTCGTTCAATGGTCGGGTAATACAGGTGAATCAGATTGTCGGAAAAAATGACAAACAACGAAACAACAGGCAAAATACTTAAGACGGCAATCAGCCATTTTGGGGTTTTATTGCTTTGCGTGGAATATTGCAGCGCAAAGAGAAACCAAAACAAACTTTGCGGAATAATGCCGATGTTTTCAATCCGCAGCCAGAAGATTTTCCAGTCCAGCGAGGTTGCGGTGAGCAGCATGGCGTAGCCGAATATCCAAAATGCCAGCGCAATAAAGAGCAGCGTCATGGCGGTTTTGCCAATGGCAAACTGCTTGCGCCAGAGCAGCAGGGCAATCATCACACATGCCAGCGCGTTCAAAATTAAGATGACGATGTAATTTGTCCAGGGAGTGAGCATGAAGCACCTTTTATGCCGAACGGTAGTAGCCAATATCCACAGAATAGACCCGCCCGCGTTTGATGACCTGCTTAACGAGGTTGGTGCCATACCGGTAGCCGATGTGCCGGTAATCCGGCACGGACAAAATGAGCATATCCGCCTGTTTGCCGACTTCAATCGAGCCGATGGAATCGGCGCGGCGAATGGCGTGCGCGGAGTTAATCGTCGCCGCCGCAATGGCTTGCGCAGGAGTCAATTTCATGTAACGGCAGGCGAGCGCAATGGCAAACTGCATGGATTCATTCCACGATGTGCCGGGGTTGCAATCCGTTGCGAGGGCGAGCATTCCGCCCGCCGCGAGGATTTTCTTCGCGGGGGTGTAGTCGCGTTCCGCCAGACCGAAGGGCGTGCAAGGCAGCGCCACCGCAACCGTATCCGATTTTGCCAGCGCGGCAATGTCCGCATCCGAAGTTTTGACCAGATGGTCCGCCGAAGCCGCGCCCAGCTCGGCTGCCAGCGCCGCGCCGCCGAGATTGTCAAATTCATCCGCGTGAATTTTGAGGGGAAAGCCGAGCTCTTTGGCTTTGTTCAAAATTTGACGCGATTGTTCAAGGTTGAAGGCTTTGGTTTCGCAGAACACATCCACAAACGGCAGAGGGATGCGCGGAGCGTGAGTCTCCCACCATGTTTTAAGCATGGGCAGCATGGTGTTCACTACTTCATCGGTATAGCCTTGCGGGTTGTCTTTGTATTCGGGCGCAATGGCGTGCGCGCCCAAAAATGTGATGGCAAGGTCAAGCGGACTTTCGTCATCCAGCGCGAGCAGGGCTTTAAGCAAGCGCAGCTCGGTGGCGGTGTTTAACCCGTAGCCTGTTTTTGCTTCGGCTGTGGTTGTTCCATGCGCGAACATTCTTAACAAACGCGGGCGCGTCTGCGCGATGAGCGTTTCCATGCTTGCCGTGCGCGTGGCTTTTACGGTGGAAAGAATGCCGCCGCCCGCCGCGAGAATATCCAAATACGGCACGCCGCTCATTTTCAATTCAAATTCGTTGGCTCTATCTCCCGCCCATATTAAATGCGTGTGCGGGTCCACAAAGCCGGGCATCATTACACAGCCGCCCGCGTCGAGCATTGGCTCATCGGGGTAGGCGGCTTTCAATTCATCGGTTGCGCCGACGGCTTCTATTTTTTCATCGCGCACCAGCACGGCGCCGTTTTCAATGATGCCCAGCGCGCCAAGCGCGTCTCCGCGCTGCGGTCCGCCTGCAAGGGTGAGGAGTTGTGAAGAGGAATGAATGAGCATGGAAGGTCCAGTCATCAGGCATCAACAATCAGTGACCAGTGACGCCGGTATTCAGCGTTCAGCAACCAGTATTCAGCAATCAGTGTTCAGTAACGGTAAACGGTCAGTTTATTGACTAATCGGCAAAATTAATATGTTAATTTTATCAGATACTTGCGGGGCAAATGCGTCTTTATTTTAGTAGGGCTTTTAAATCCGAAAGGGTCTTGAAATAGTTTCGATATGCTGCGGTTTCCTTCAACACGCCGCGCAGCGCAATCATCAACTCGTGCATCAGGTATGGATTTTTCTCTCCGCTGCCTTTTTCCATTTGCACTTCGTTTTCTTCAATCTGTACGCGGATGTGACCGCCGCCCGCGCTTAACCATTCCAGCCCCAGTCGAACCGCCGCCTCGCGCGCCGCCATTGCCGCCGCCAGCTCGCCCAGCGACGTCTTTCCGCGCCGCTGATTAATCACAAACTTGCACAGCCCCGCCAAATGCGCCACAAATTCTTCGGCGCTTTCTTCGGCGGGCGAAATGCCAAACACATAAATAATTTTTGGCTTCACCACTTCCAATGCGCGGCGCAACTCCGCTTGTGATGCGGGCGTGGTGTAAATGGAAAACTCATCCGCTTCGCGCAATTCCAGCCGCGAAACGCCCGCCGCTTTATCCGCGCCTTCCGCCCAAATGAGCGTTGACGGCTGCAGGTTTAAGGTGGAAGGCTGCAAACGCATATCGCGGATTTGCACTTCGGGCGCTTGAATCTCGATGGCGGGTTTTTCCACCACCCGAAAATCTTCAAATTGCAGTGTCAGTTCCTTTTCCCCGCGAAAGGTTGAAGTCCGCAG
>DAOTZP010000143.1:0-2668 GCA_034434265.1 Anaerolineales bacterium
TTCCGTAGTCTTCATTTTCTGGCGTTTGCCATTCTTATGCTGCAAACTTTCGTCAAAACTATTGCTCATATACTCTAAAGTGCATAACAGCTTCTAACGTATAATTTTATTATCCATGTCATTCAACGAGCTTTTCACTACGTTTGCCAACAATCTGCTTCCCATTCTGCTGGTTGGCGGCGCCGGATTTTTGCTGGGCAAATTTCACACCATTGATTCCCGTTCCCTTGGACGCGCTGTGTTTTATGTATTCAGCCCGCTGCTGGTCTTTGACTTGATGGTCACCAGCGCGTTGAATGCGCGTCAATCGCTTGCCACAGTGGGGTTTGCGGCGGCGGTCATTCTTACGCTGGGCATGTTATCTTTTTTTCTGGGAAAACTTTTTCAACTCGAAAGAACCGACCTGCTCGCGGTCATCCTTACCGTGGCGTTTGGCAATACGGGCAACTACGGTTTGCCGCTGGTGAAATTTGCGTTTGGGGAAGAAGCGCTCGCGGCGGCCTCTTTGTTTTATGTCACCACCACCATTTTATTCAACACGGCGGGCGTGGTGATTGCCTCGCTTGGGCATACCGATTTCAAATCCGCTGTGCTGGGAATTTTCAAACTTCCCATCTTATACGCGGTGACAACCGCGCTGCTTGTTCGCTGGCTGCATGTGCAAATTCCCTTGCCGATTTTTCGCGCCGTTGAAATCGCCGCCAATGGCGCAATTCCCATCATGCTTTTGCTGCTTGGCTTGGAACTCACCCGCATTGAATGGTCGCGCAATTTTCGCGCCTTGGGGCTGGGCGTGGCGGTTAAACTGTTGGCAGGTCCGCTGATTGGTCTGCTCTATGCAGGCTTGTTCGGGTTACAATCAGCGATACGGCAGGGAAACGTATTGGAAGCATCCATGCCCGCGGCTGTGGCAACCACCGTCGTCGCCACGGAATACAAACTCAAACCATCCCTTGTGACTGGAATTGTCTTTGTTGGCACGGCGCTCAGCCCGCTTACGCTCACTCCTCTGCTTGTGTATCTGTCGAGGTAATTCATTATGTTTCATCATCCAAAAAATATCTTACGGATTTGCATAATTCTTCTGGCGGCGGGATTGATGTTTCCCAACGCGCAAAAAGCCTATGGGCAGGCGGGAATCGCGGTGGAAGAGTCCGGGGCGGCGGTCAGTTTTGGTCGGCAGATTACGTTTTACGCCAGGATAAAATCCGCGCTTCCCATTCAGCAGGCGACGCTTTTATTTCGCGGCGTTCATGAAGAATTCACCCGCGTGGAAACCTTGCAACCGGCGGCGGATGGGTCTGTCAGTTATGTGTATGACGCGTCGCTCAATTTAATTCCGCCGTTTACGGATGTGTTGTATTGGTTTCAAGTGACGCTTGCCGATAATCAGGTGTACACCAGCCAGCCGTTTACGTTTCGATATGAAGACAATCGTTTTCCGTGGAAGAGTATCAACCGCGCCAATGTGACCGTGTATTGGTACGCGGGCGATGATGCGTTTGGCGCGCGCGCGTTGGAAATGGCGGGCGCGGGCATGTTAGCCATGCGCGAGATTATTCCGCTTTCGCTGGATGACCCGATTCGCATTTACATCTATGCCAACCCCGCCGATTTGCAAACCACGCTTGCTTTGGGCGGCGAGAGTTGGGTGGCTGGTCACGCTGCGCCGCAAGCGGGCGTGGCGCTTGTTGCCATTGCGCCTGAGGCAAATCAATCGGAGATGCAGACGAAGATTCCGCATGAACTGACGCATGTGATGTTGTACCGCCTGCTCCGCGAAAAATATGACGACCAGCCCGAATGGTTGATTGAAGGATTGGCTTCAATGATGGAGCAATACCCCAATCCCGATTATGCGTACGCGCTCGAAACCGCCGGGCGTAACGGCTCGCTGATTCCATTTGAATCATTGTGCGATGGTTTTCCGCGCGATTCGGGCGGCGCGTTTTTGGCGTATGCCCAATCGCAATCGTTTATGAATTACATCCGTCAGACGTATGGCGTTTCGGGCATTTCGCGCCTGCTTAACGCATACAGCGACGGGCTGAACTGCTCGCTGGGGGCGACGCGCGCGCTGGGTACGCCGCTCGGTCAGTTGGATGCGCGCTGGCGCGAAGAGGCGCTGGGACAAAACGCAATGCAAGTTGCGCTGCGGAATTTGTTCCCCTTTATGTTAATTTTGGCGCTCGTGCTGATTGTTCCGCTTTGGGGGCTGGTGGATGTTTTGATTTTACGCAGGAGGCGTCGTGTCGCTCAACCCAACTCAAAACCATGAAAATCCTGAAGAAAAGAAGCGCGTTCACATTTGGGTGAAGGGGCGTGTGCAGGGAGTGGGCTTTCGCGCTCATGTGGAATATCACGCGGCGCGAATCGGCGTGACAGGCTGGGTGCGCAACGTCGGCTATGACACGGTGGAAGCCGTCGCCGAGGGCGTATCGGCTCAGGTGGAGCAATTTATCCAAATGGTCAAGCAAGGTCCGCGCATGTCGCGGGTGGATGAATCGCGCGTGGAGTTTGAAGCGGCGACGGGGGAATTTGACGGCTTTGGCGTGAAACGAAGCGCGTAACTTAACCCAAGTTGCTGCCCTTGCTTAATTTTTTACCGCAGAGGCGCGGAGGACACGGAGAAATTCATTAAAAACTCTGCGCCCTCTGCGTCTCGGCG
>DAOTZP010000144.1:0-3914 GCA_034434265.1 Anaerolineales bacterium
GCACAAAAACAACGCCCCGCAAAGTGTTGTATGCAAGCAATGGCTTAAAGACCGCATCAAAGGAGAAGAGGCGTATCCAATCACCGATTGTTACTGGAATTACCTTCGCGTTTACAAATCAGCAGGCACCGTGCTTGCCAGCGCAATGCCCCAAGTCGTGCCGGATTTATGGATGATTAACAAACAGACAAAGCCGGGGCAGGTGGATGTGTTGGAGGAAGAAATCAACGGCGTAACCGCCTTTGGCACGTTGGAAGTGGTCCCCGCCGGTGAGACGCTTCCCGTAAGTTTTCAATTTCTGCTTCCGTCCAGCTTGTTAAAACAGGAAGGCAGTCAAATCACATACTCATTAAGAGTTCAAAAACAGCCCGGCACGCTGGCAGCGCCTTTCACCCTTCGGGTACAACTGCCCCCGCAAGCCAAAATTATCAATACATCGGCGGGCGCAGTCATACAAGAAAACAGCATTTTATACGATACGACGCTGCAAGTGGATAGAGAATTTATTATTATTTTTTCAACGCCGTAAAATGACCAAACAGGAGAAATTATTATGAAAAAAACTTTGCAATATGGAGCCGCGCTGCTATTAACATTAAGCGTGTTATGGTCGGCGCAAAACGGGTCTGTTGCATGGGCGGGAAAACAAGACAGCGTCGAGGCGCGCCCAAACGCCGAAACCGTCATTCATGAAGAAGGCGAATACACCATAGGCGGCATTTGCACGTTGACCGTCAAATACCTGCAGCCTGACCTGCATAACGTGGCGGCGGTGGATGTTCCCGCGGAGGAATCACGCAAGGTGACATTCTCCTACCCCGACGACTTGTATCTTGCAGGCTGCCACATCACCCATTTCAAGGAAAACAAATTCCAGCCTGAAATGAGCTCGGAGCAGGGCGAATGGGAAATCTGCTTTGGCAACCGCCCGGATGAAAAGCTAACCATCTATTACTACCGCGATGACCAAGCCGAGCTTGGGCAAGCTGTCTGGGCTCCGCTGCCCACCACCGAAAAAGACACCTTTGTCTGCGCGCCTGCGTTATACAGCGGCGTGTACGCGCCCGGCGGAATTTTCATTCCACAAACAGGCGCGGAAACAGGCGAAAGCGGACCGAAGACCACCACCGTAAAAGCGGGAACAGTCACGCTGACTGTTCCCGTATCCACCCGCATTGAAAAATCCGGGCGGTACGGCGCGGGCGGCATTTGCGAACTCATCGTTGATTATTATGTGCCAAACCTCGCAAACGAACTGCACGTCGAAGACGATGTGGAAATTTCAGCGGACGTTCCATTCCCCGATGGAGCCGGTCTGCTCTACCTGCCGGGCTGCCATGTGTATCACTACAAAACCGATGAATTGGTGGACCAGGTAACCACAGACGAAGGAAGATGGGAGATTTGTTTTGCCGCCATTCCCGGCAAAGAAACAACCATTTACTTCTACTATGCAGACAACGATGACAAGCGCGTCACCTCGGTATGGACTCCGTTGGAAACCCGCGTGGAAGGCGGAACAGCCTGCGCGCCGCTGGTGAACTTTACAGGCGTTTACACCCCGGTTGGAAAATAATCATTTTCCTGACATGATAATAACAGGATGGAAACGCGCGTTTCCATCCTGTTATTATTTCACGCAATGAAAAGGAAACACCTCCCCCGCGTCTTTCTCATTACATCGCTGGCGGTCATCTACTCGCTGACGCTTGCCCCGGGGCTCACATGGGCAAACAACGGCGCTGACGGCGGAGACTTAATCGCCGCCGCAGCAACAGACGGAATAGCCCACCCAGGCGGTTACCCAATCTATTTGCTGCTTGCCAAAATCTTTCACATGCTGCCGGTGGGAAGCCTTGCATTTCGCACAAACCTGCTCTCCATGTTTGCCGCCATCGGCGCCGCATGGGTAATATATGAAACCCTCTGCAAAATCACAGGCTGGCAGGCAGGTCTGAGCGCCGCGGCAATATTTGGCGTTTCTCCTTTGTTCTGGTCGCAGGCGGTCATTACGGAAGCGTACACCCTGCATGTTTTCTTCATTGCAGTCGTTCTCTTTTTACACGCGCAAGATTTACATCCATACCTTAAGGGATTGGTCACCGGGCTAAGCGCGTCCAATCACCTCACTTCACTTCTTCTCCTGCCGCTGTTATACGATTCCCAAAAAAACAAAACGCTGCGGCAAGTTGCAGGCTTCTTAAGCGGACTGACCATCTACATCATTCTGCCGATTCGCGCCGCGCAAAACCCGCCCGTGAACTGGGGAAATCCCGTTTCAATTGAAAACTTCATCTGGCTGGTCACCGCGCAGGCGTATCAAGACGAAATCGTCTTGCGCGAATTGCCCAACCTGATACAAACGGCGCGCAGCACAGCCCGCCTGCTCTTGGAACAATTTTCAATTTTGGGAACGCTGGCGGGATTTATTGGAATGTTCGCCAGTCAGCCGCCCGCCCGCCTGCAGCGCGGATTGTTGTGGACGTGCGCGGCTTTTACCGCGTTTCCATTTTTTTACAACACCCGCGACTCTTACTTGTATCTGCTGCCAGCCTTCCTCTGTTTTGCCGTGTGGATTGGTCTGGGCATGGAACACATGGCAGCGCGAATGCCGCGTTTTGCCGCCATGCTTTTTCTATCAGGTTTTGCAATCTTCTGCTTTCAAACCGTTACCCACTGGCGCAATGTGGATGCATCCAAAGACATGCGCGCGGAACAATTTGGCGCAAACATGGTGCAAAAAATCCCCAAAAACGCCGTTGTCTTTGCCAAAGGGGATGAAGCTGTCTTTACGCTGTGGTATTTTCGCTACGCCCTGCGTCAGCGGACGGATATAACAGTCATCGCGCCGGAATTGCTTCATCACCAGTGGTATCAGCAAAATATCCGTCAAACATACCCAAACTTGCGCCTGCCGAATCGGTTTATGTTTGCGGAAGTCATTATTGCGTACAATCCACAAAAAACTTTTTGCCGCGTGGAATACCAATCGCCAAAGCAACTTGAATGCGGCGCGCGTTAAATTTCGCAATTTTTTTGAAATACAAGCAAACATTATAAGTGCAATGCAAAACAACCTTCAAAAAAAATATTCGGATACACTGATTTCCATCAAAGGAAAATTCAACGATGGAAATCAAGCAATATTTTCTCATGGCAAGACGTTGGGCGTGGCTGCTGGTCACCGGATTGGCGCTGGGCGGGTTGGCAGGCGTCGTTTTCAGCGTATTGCAAGAACCGGTATATCAGGCAAGCACGCGCATTTTGGTTTTACGCGCCCCGCAGGAAACAAGCAACGATTACACCTACCTGAGCGAACAACAATTGGTGCAAACCTACATGCAGCTGCTCACCACCCAGCCCGTGCTTGAAAAAGCCTCGCAGCGATTGGGGTCTTCAGTGCGCAGGGGACAAATTCAAATTAATCAAGTCGGCGAAACGCAAACCATTGAATTAACGGTGGAAGATGGTGACCCAAACCGCGCCGCAAATATCGCCAACGTGCTTGTGCAAGTTCTTATCGAACAAAATGAAATCATCCAAACCGGCAGATACGCGCTGACAGAGGAGAGTTTGAAAGCGCAAATCAGCCAGGTTGAAGCGCAAATCAACACCATGAGCATGGAGATTCAAAACATCTCAGCCGAAACGGTGGTGGACCAGCAAAAACAGGTTGAAGCGCAAATCGCCATTCTGCAAAACGAAGTCACCCAGTTGGAAAACGAAATCGCCGTGTTGAAAGCCTCCAACACGCAGGCTGGCGCGCTGATTGAAAAAGAATCGCGCTTGAATCAAATCAAGCCCGTCCTCTCGTTATATCAACAAATCTACACCGACCTCATCGTGCTTGGAAAGCCGGTGGCAACGGACAATGAAACCACGCAGCTTTCACAACTGCAAAACACCATGCAGTT
>DAOTZP010000145.1:0-1503 GCA_034434265.1 Anaerolineales bacterium
GGCTGCCACGCAGGAAACCGCTCGAAGGGCGGAGCGGCTGGGGATGCAGGCAAAAGATTTCCTTAAAGAAAACAACGCGTATCCGTTTTTTGATTCGCTTGGCGATTTAATCAAACCCGGTCCCAGCGGAACAAACGTCAATGACTTGATGCTTTTATTTGCGTTTTAATTCATCTTCCCAACAGGTTCATCAGCAAATCCGGGCGGTCGGTGATGATGCCATCCACGCCCCAGGCGATGAATTTTTTCATCGTCTCTTCGTCGTTAATCGTCCACGGTTCAACGGCAAGGTTGCGGCTGTGCGCGGCGCGAACAAACGCTTCGGTCATGACGGTAATGCCGCCGGATGCTTGCGGCGCTTGCAAGGCAAAAAATTTTGGCGAGTAAAACCCGTGCAGGTACGCTTTGGAAAGCAGCACAAACAGGGTGGTTTCGTTCTTCGCGCCCGAGGTTGCCACTTCGGGGCATTCGGCGCGGAATTCCTTCAAGCGCTCGTCATGAAACGATGCAACCAGCGCTTTGTTTTGCATGTCATACTTGCGAATCAATTCGCAGAGCGGTTTTGCCATCGGAGCGTTTGTCTTTTTAATTTCGATGGTCATGCGATATTCGGGAAAGGCTTGAAAGATTTCTTCCAGCGTTGCCACTTGAATTCCCCGCCCGCGATATGGGAACGTTTTTCCCCCGTCGGGCGACCAGTCATACGCGCCGTCAAGCTGTTTTATTTCTTCGAGCGTCATCGCTTCCACTTCGCCTGTGCCGTTTGTGGTTCTATCCACCGTTTCATCGTGCATCAAAACCAGCGCGCCGTCTTTGGTGATGTGAATATCCATTTCCAGCACGTCCACGCCCAGCGCGGCGGCATTTTGATACGCAAGCATGGTTTCGCCGGGCCACACGCCGTCACCGCCTTGGTGGGCAATCACCAGCGGACGGTTCAACGGTTCGGCGTAATACGGGTGCGCGGGCGCGGGTTTTTGCAACAAGCGAAAGCCAATGACCAAAAGAATCAATGCGATAAAAATGGTGAAACGGGTTTGCTTTTTCATATACGTTGATTTTACCCGCAATCATTGACACGGTTTGCGTCTTTATGTATAACAAGATTATCTTGATTTTTGGAGGCGACTGATGTTTGCGTTACAACTGTTTGCGGAAGGCGGCGGGGAAGGTCCAAATACGGAATTGCTCTGGCTGCTTTATTCGGGGCTTGCGTTCTTCTTCCTTGTCATTGCGGCGGGCTGGGTTTCCAGCCTGCGCCAGCCGAAAGAAGAACCCGCCGCGGCAAAATCTCACCGCGCGCAAGAGGCGGATGATTTGGAAAAGATTGAGGGTGTGGGTCCCAAAGTGGCAAAGGTATTAAATGCGGCGGGCATTCATACATTTGACGACCTTGCAAACGCCAAACCCGCCGATGTGCAAAAGGCGTTGAATGAAGCGGGCTTGCAAATGATGAATCCCGAAGGCTGGATTGAGCAGGCAAAAGCCGCCGCAAAAGGCGAT
>DAOTZP010000146.1:0-3823 GCA_034434265.1 Anaerolineales bacterium
GGTCTTTGTGACCGTGTTCCAAATTCAAATATACCGGCACGCCCAGCCGCCGCGCTTCGTTCATGGCGCGGATAATGTGGTCGCCGTCGTACCAATCCACATACAACAATTTTGCGTTACGCAGCAAGGATAAGTCTGCCGTATCAAGGGTGGATAAAATCTCCGGCGTCCTTTGCCAAAAATAAGTGCGCGCGCCGACGTTATCCGACACATTGACTTCGAGCGGGGTTTTATATTTTTTTGTAAAGCGCACTTCGCCCTGCACGCCCATTTCTTTGAGGGTATCGGCAACAAAGTGACCAAGCAAATCATCGCCGACGGATGTGCCAATCATGGCGGAGGGGACTTTCCACTGGCTTAAGTTGCAGGCGATGATTGCCGCGTCATCATACACATATTCGCTGACCTCATGCACAATCGCGCCGGTATTGTGCTTGGGGAGTTTATCCAAAGCCATAATGTACACGGGCGTGAGCATTCCAAAGCCAACATAGGAAGGTGGGGGTTGTTTATTGGGCATAAAAACCAAATCACATTACGGATATCGCAGCCTTATGCGCGGAGTTTCTCGCCTTTCGGGTCGTATAACACAGGCGCGGCGACTTCCGCCGTAAAATTGCCTTCAATCAATTCCACATCAAAGCGGCTGCCTTGTTTCGCCAATTCGATGGGAAGATAAGCGTAAAAAATATTTTTCTTAACGGTAAAGCCATATCCGCCGCTGCGGACGCGCGAGATAATTTTGCCTTCGTGGTAAATGGCTTCGCCGCCGTAAATTTGCGTAAATTCTTCGGTATCGGGCAAAACAAACGTACACAATTTGCGCTTGATGCCTTCCGCTTTTTGCTTGACAAGCGCGTCTTTGCCGATGAAATCGGGTTTGCTTAAATCCACGCAGAATCCCAGCCCGGCTTCGTAGGGAGTTTCGGAGGGGGTAATATCGGCGGTAAAGTATTTGAATCCTTTTTCGA
This sequence comes from Anaerolineales bacterium, assembly GCA_034434265.1. Lineage (GTDB taxonomy): Bacteria > Chloroflexota > Anaerolineae > Anaerolineales > Villigracilaceae > Villigracilis. The sequence goes on from DAOTZP010000146.1 coordinate 972, forward strand.
GGCGCAGCGGGTCGAGGACTTTGTAACCGCCAAGCGCCATGCCAAATTCCCTGCCCGCTTCAATGAGCATATCCCAAATCATGGTGGCGCGGTGGTTGGGGATGTAAAGTTCCCAGCCCAGCTCGCCCGCATAACTGACGCGCTGCGCGAGAACGCTTACACCGTTGATGTTGATGGGCTTGGCGCTCAAATACGGATGCGCTTCGTTGGAAACATCATTGCTTGTGATTTTCTTTAACACATCGCGCGACTTTGGTCCCCACAGCGCAAGACAGGCATACTCCTGCGTAATGTCGCGCAGCGACACCTCGCACGCCCATTCATCCGCAAAGGTTTGCAGGCGGGCAAAATCGTTTGCAATGAAACCGGAGCCGGTAATAACCCAAAAATGCTCTTCGCCCAAACGGACGACAGTTAAATCAGATTCTATTCCGCCGCGCGAATTTAAGAACTGCGTATAAACCGCGCTGCCGATGGGCTTATCCACATTGCTGGATGTCATGCGCTGCAACAGGGAAAGCGCGTCTTTTCCTTTGACTTCAATCTTGCCAAACGAGGTCAAATCATACAACGCGGCGCGCTCGCGGGTGGCAATGTGTTCTTCGCGCAGGCGTTCAAAGAAAGGCGGTTTTGCCCAGCCCCATTTACGCTGGTCTTCTCCCATGCGGCGCGATTCTTTTCCGGGGTCGAAGTAATTCACGCGCTCCCAGCCGAATTTTTCACCGAAGACCGCGCCGTTTTCCATCAAGCGATAATGCAGCGGGCTGACGCGGTGCGGGCGCGCGGTTTCATATTCATCATGCGGAAAGCGCAAGCGGTAATAATATTTAACGCTTTCGACGGTTCGTTCCGCCGCGTATTTGAAGTCGGAATAATAATTGCCAAAGCGCGTGGCGCGATAGGCATATACATCCATTGGCGCTTCGCCTTCAATAATCCACTCGGCGAGCAGTTTGCCCATGCCGCCCGCGCCGCCATATCCATTCAAGGACATGCCTGCCAGCATCCAAAATCCGTGCGCGCCGGGCATGGGACCAAGCAGCGGGTGGCAATCCGGCGTGTAGGCGCCGGGATGCCGCACGAGGGTGATGATTCCCGCGCGTTCCAAAAATGGCAGGCGGCGAATTGCGCCTTCGAGCAGCATTTCAAATTGGTCAAAGTCGCCGGGGAAGGATTTGCTGCCATGCTCCCAAGGCGCGCCATCTATCCAGCGCGGAAGCGGCTTGGGTTCGTAACCGCCAATGACCAGCCCGCCATGTTCCTGACGCATATACACGAGGTTATCGGGGTCGCGCAAACACGGCGTATCGGGCGGGAACTCATGCCCGGGGACGGCGTTGAGCGCGATGTGTTGATGGTCAACGGGCGTGGTGGGAATGTGCAGCCCCGCCATTGCGGCAATGCGCGGCGCCCACATGCCTGCGGCGTTGACGATGATTTCGCATTGAATTTCGCCTTTATCCGTCACCACCGATTTTACTTCGCCCTTTGGCGTGAGTTTGATGGCGGTAACGCGCGTGTTGGTATAAACCGTTACGCCGAGTTCTTTGGCAAAATTCACCATTGCGTTGGTTGTGGTGTATGGGTCAAGCTGCCCGTCGCCGGGCAGGTAAATGCCGCCGTACAATTCCTTATCCGTAATTTGCGGCATGTGTTTTTTTGCTTCTTCGGGCGAGATGACCTCACAATCCAACCCCAGCGCCTTTGCGCGGCTGACGCTGCGTTTCAGTTCAAGCAATTGTTCCGGGCTGGACGCCACGCGCAAACTGCCGACTGTGTTGAACAAACCGAGTTCTTTGTAAAGCTGCACGCTGTACATGCGGAACTTAAGCATGGCTTGCGAGGTGGCAAACTGCGTGACCAGCCCCGCCGCGTGAGATGATTCGCCGCTGGCGATTTCCCCTTTTTCGAGGATGACCACATCCCTGCGCCCGTACTTTGCAAGATGGTATGCAACCTGCGCCCCAAAAATTCCTCCGCCAATGACGACAATTTGCGCTTGTGTTTTCATTAAGTTCACCTTTTATAAGTTATTCGCGGTTTGAATACGCAACGCGGACGAGCCGCGCCGCTATTCAGCCAACAAATTATTTTTGAACATTGTCCAGCCACTTGCCAAAATCACTCGAGTCCATCTTCTCTGCCGCCCTGCTCCAGCGTTCGGTTGCCCAGCCCCAAAAATCGAACTCAATGGTCGAGATATTTGCTTGAATGGCAGCCCACAGCCCCCAGCCAACGTCGGACATAATCATATTCAATTTCATGCGCGCAATCATATCCGGGTCCGCTTTGCCGAAATATGCCGCGCAGACTTCGTTAATTTGCTCGTCGTTAAACTGCATCTCCTGGCAGGTATTTCCAAGTTCAAAGGTTGGGTCATTATTTCCGCTGTATTCGTAATCAATCAACCACAATTGGCTGCCGTCGTCAATGTAATTTTCAGCCAACAAATCATTATTGCACGGGACGGTCGGCAACGGCTTGGCGCTCATTGCCTGCTCGATACGCTTGATTATCGGAATTCTTTCATTGTACCCATCGGGGATTTTAATGCCGCGCGTTTTGCAGAGGTCAAGGTAATACTCGGTTAAGCGAAACATGTTGAAATCAGAATAAAAGCGCGGGCCCTCGTGCAGTTTCTTAATCGCTTGCGCCATGCGGGTCGGCATTCCTTTTTCATTCAATGCCTCCTTCGACATGGTTTTGCCGTTCAGGAATTCAATTACCATTGCATTGTATTCGGGCAGGTGATGTAAAACCTTCGGCGCAACGCCAGCCTGCGCCGCCGCTTTCGTATTGTGATGTTCGTTATGCCGGTCAATTGCCAGCAGCTCGGTGCTTTTGCCCGGTAC
>DAOTZP010000147.1:0-10253 GCA_034434265.1 Anaerolineales bacterium
ATCAGGAACTTGCCGCCGCCTTGTTGAATTTCGGCGCAGTAATCTTGAAATTCTTTATAGGAAGATTTGTTGATGACCGGTCCATTATAGGTGTTGCGCTCTGTCGGGTCGCCGAGAACGAGCTTTGAGGCAAGGTCTTTCAAGCGCGCAACGAGTTCATCATACACCGGCTCTTCCACCAGCACGCGCGAGGCGGCGGAACATTTTTGCCCTTGCAGCCCAAACGCCGAGCGGACGATTCCAATCGCGGCGCGTTCCAAATCCGCGTTTTTGGAGACAATGGCGGGATTCTTTCCGCCCAGTTCCAAAATTATCGGGCGCACATAGTTGCGTTGTGAAAAATCCCGATACATCTTCATACCCACATCAAACGAGCCGGTGAAGGTCACGCCGTCAATGTCTTTGTTATCCACCAGCGCTTGCCCCAAAGTGGAACCGGGACCGGTGACAAAGTTCACCACGCCGTCGGGCAGCCCCGCATCGCGGAAGCAGTCAATCAACAGGCGCACAATCCACGCGGTATCGGTTGCGGGTTTAACCACCACCGTATTGCCAGCCACCAGCGCTGCGCCCATCGGTCCGCCTGTGAGCGCGTGAGGGAAGTTAAAGGGAGAAACCACCAGCCACACGCCATAGGGCCGCAGCACGGAGATGTTGCTCGCTTCATATCCCACCAGCGGGTCTTTGCCCATTTCAACGACATAGCCGTTGTTCTTTTCCATTTGATAGCAGGAATAATAGATGAGGTCGGCGGTTTCTTGCACATCGCCCAAAGATTCCATGCGGTTTTTGCCAACTTCCAGCGCCATTGCCGCGCCCAGTTCAAAGATGCGCTGCTCAATCAACGAAGCCGCCTTGCGAAGATACTCCACGCGTTTTTGCCAGGGGGTATGGCTCCAGCCGTGAAAGGCTTTGCGCGCCGCCTCAACCGCCATCTGCGCGTGCGAGGCGTTTCCTTTTTGCATTTTCGCCAGCACCCAATCGGTATTAACCGGCGAGCGGTCTTCAAACTGTTCATCGGCAAACACATCCTTGCCATTGATGAACATGCCATATTCCTTCCCCATTTCCTTTTTGAGTTTTTCCACTGCTTTATCGAATCCGGTGTGCAATTCTTCCGGCGGGTTGAACATGGTTGCGTATGTGAGTTTAAAATCAGACATAGGGAAATCTCCTGTGTGTAAATGATGTGATGTATAACCGACTAAATCCAGTATAGCGCAGGAAGTTATAAACGTCAAAGAACAGTAATTTAATCCGTTCCCCCGCTTTGTAAGATAGGCAAGGTTCAGCCAGTCTATTTATTATTATCACTTTATCAAGGAGTGCAACAAAATGAAATTTCAAAGGATTGCCGCCCTGCTTGGATTGACCGCCCTGTTTGCGGTTTCCTGCGCCCCGCAGGCGGCTCAGCCGCCCGCATCCGCGCCTTTGACCAACCCGCCGTCCGCTCAAGCGCTCGCAACTGATTCCCCGCCCCAGCCGACTGAATCCGCTGCCCAGCCAGCTGTTGAGCCAACCGCCGTGTTTGTGCCGCGCGGCGACAAGCTCGAAGCCACCGACCCATCCACCGTTGTGCTTGCTTCGGGCGGGCTTCAACTGGTTGAGTTTTTCCGCTTTACCTGAGGCACATGCCGTTCCATGGCGCCCATGGTTCATGGGCTTGAAGCAAAATATTACGGCAAAATCAAGTTCTCTTACCTTGACGCGGACGACCCCAACACAATCGAGTTTCAGCGCGCGCTTGGCTTTTATTACCAGCCCGAATTTTACCTGCTGGATGAAAACGGCAATGTTTTGAAAAAATTTGTCGGCTATGTTTCACAGGAAGATTTTGAAGCGGAGTTTGCAAAATATATTCAATAAAACAAAAAGAGACAGCCGCCCGCAAGGCGGCTCCTCTTTTTTTATCAACCTCGTGAATACGTTATAATTTTTTGCTGAAAAATTTACTTTGAAACGAGGTGATTGATGACTTCCAAAACCGTTTTGCTGGTCTGCTGTGCGGGGCTTCTTTTTTTATCTGCTTGCAATTATCCAAGCGCGGCGGCAAGCCCCACGCCGATAATCATTTTACCGGAAGTGGCAACGCAAATTGTGGCAACGATTATGGCGTCCAACCCTTCACCTTCCGCCCCGGCAGCCACCTTTACCCCAACCCCAAACGAAACCCCGGCTCCCCCCACTTCCACACCGACCTTGACCTTGTTTTACAACCCGACGATTACCTCCACCCCGAGCTGGCTTGCCTGCCCGCTGGTGATTGAGGTGAACGATACCCGCAAAGGCGATTTTCTAAAAATCCGCCGCTGTGAAGATAATTTGGAATATGAAATTGGTCCGTTTGCAAAAGGGGTGTATGCCGCATCGCCCGATATGCGCGTGATTGTTTACGTCACAAACGATGGGATGGCATACGCCTTCAAAATAGGCGAAAGACAACTGCATCTGCTTGCCAACCTTCAGCGCGAAAGGTTTTTTACCGTTTTAGGCACAGGCGCGCCAACGCGGTTCAGCATTTCATTTATCGGCGAAGCGCCCGCTTATCAGGTGGTCATTTCAGAGGCAAAATTCAAACAGAAGAAAATTTACTCCCTGCCTGCAAGGGTGTTGGAGTAATAAAAAAACGCCCCCCTTTTGTGGAGGGCGTTTTTTTTATTTATGCAGCCGCGTCATATTTTCGCGCATCCGCAATGGCTTTATTCACATTTACAAAGGGGAGCAATATTAAACCGGCGACAAAGAAGAAGATAAGGGAAAGGATTGCAAAACGCAAATTACCAAACATTTGGTTTGCAAGCCCAAACACCAGCGGACCAATCCATGAAGTGCCGCGTTCACTGATTTCATAGAAAGAGAAAAATTCCGCTTCTTTGCCGTTGGGAATCATCTGCGCAAACAGGCTGCGGCTGATGGCTTGCGAGCCGCCCATGACAATGGCAATCAAACCGCCGAGAATGAAGAATTGCAGCGTGGCGGTTTCGCCTTTCAAGCCGCCATAGGCGTAAATCACCACGCCCGCCCAAATGACAAGGCTGACAATAACCGATTGTTTTGCCCCAATCCAGTTTGCCAGTTTGCCCCAAAAGAGCGCGCCGAAGAATGCAACAAACTGAATCATTAAGATAACGGAAATGAGCGTGGAGGTATCCAATTCCAAACCGCCCTGAATGAGCGGCGCGGCGGCAAAGGTGGAAGAGACCGCAATAACGGTTTGAATTCCGTCGTTATAAAGGAAATATGCAACAAGGAACTTGATGGTTTCAGGGAAATGGCGCACTTCCGTAAATGTTTTGCGAAGCTGCTTAAACCCAATGCTGACGTATGTTTCGCCCGCAGGCAAAGTCCTCGCGGCGTGACGGGGGCGAAGGCGCTTCCAAGTGAAGAAGGAAAATCCCAGCCACCAAATACCGGCGGAGGCAAGGTTGATTCGCACCGCAAGGTCGCCCGGCACGCCAATATCTTCGCTGAATGTGTAAAAAGCAAGGTTGAGGGCAAGCAAAATGCCGCCGCCTAAGTAGCCCATTGCCCACCCGTAGGAGGAGACGCGGTCGCGTTCTTCTTCGCTGGCAATATCAGGCAGATAAGCGTTGTAAAAAACAATCGCCGCGCCAAAGGCTAGGTTTGCAACGATGAAGAGCAAGCCTCCCAGCCACCATAACCCGCCGGTGACGAGGAACATGAGAATGGTGGAAATTGCGCCAATAGTGGCAAAGACTTGCATCATTTGTTTGCGAAGGTGTGAATAATCTGCAATCGCGCCGAGAATCGGCAAAAATAGCACTTGCATACCCACTGAAAATGAAATACAGTACGGAAGAAATGAATCCGGCGCAACGGGAATGCCAAAAAACGAAACGGTTTCGCTCCCCGCCGCTTCCGCCGCCGCGCGCGCCAGCGACGCGACATACGGACCTAAAAATACCGTGCCGATGGTGGTGCTGAACGCCGAATTTGCCCAGTCGTACATTGCCCAGCCAAAGATTTCTTTTTTATCGTTGACCATTGCGCTTTCCATGTATAACTCCTCCAAGTACAAAGTTTGATGAAAGAATGGCGATGAGTATACTACTTTCAAACTGATTGTAAAGCATAAAATTGAGTTGTCGCAATCTTACGGACGTGCTATCATTGGCGCGTGGCTTCGATTTTTCATATTGTTTCCCCTGACGAAATTAAAATGCCAATCCGCAATGTGCAGGTATTGTTGGATTCCTGCCGCGAGCGTCAAAAGACGGGCGTGGTGCGGCTTGGGTATGCCGGAGAAAAGCAACTCTTCTTTATTTACAAGCGCGGAGAAATGCTTAACGCTTACCTTGTTTCGCCGGAAAAAACGGAAGTTTTTCAAGCGGAGCAGGCAAACCGTTGGATTCTCTCGGCGGGCGATGCCTATACCATGTCGGTTTCGCTTTCCAGTTTCGGGTTGTTAATTGCCAAACTTTTGTTTGGCTCGCGCAGCCAGCCTTCCGAAGCGCTGATGAGTCATGCGCGGCTGCTTGAATTTTTGCAAAATGCAGCCAGCCGCCCGCAGACGGCTTTGATTCACCTTGCGTGGAACAATGCCGCCGGTTCGGTGTTATTTGAAGAGAACGCCGAGCCGCATGTGATTTTTATTTCCAAAGACATTGTATATGACGAACCAGGCAGTTACAAAATTTTATCCGAATGGCGCGAAGTGCAGTGCGCCGTGACGCTTTTTTACCCCGACTTGGAAACGCCCGTATGGCAGGAATATTTTTTGCGCAGCGCCTTTGCCCGCTTATTTCAGGAGCAAATTTCGCGGTTTGAAACCCTCACAGGGCGCGGCATGGTCGATTCACTTGTGCGGCTAGTGGAGGTATTTGCCTTGCGCCAAAACCTGGATATTTCGATTACAGCGCGCAAACTGGTTGACCGCGAGGTATTTTCCTCCCCCCAACATGCGGCGCAAACATATCGGGAAATCCTTGCCGAACTGTTTGAGCATTTTTCCGCCGTGATTGGTCCGCGCTTGCATACCGGCGCCGTGCGCGAAATTATCAAAACTCTTCCCGAAGCGGAAAGAAAAATATTAAAAATGTACTCCATCTTACCCGAAGGCTATTTGTATGAATAAAGACGAACAGGCTGCACAGCCAAGACAATTCTTCCTTGCGTATGGAGGATATGCGTTAATCCTTTTCTCTTCATATGTATATCTGTACCAATATGCCCTGCTTGAAGAAACCATAAATAACGCGGCGCTGAACACGCTTACCTCTCTCTCCGCGCTGATTGTGGCAATCTTTGCAACCATGATTTACCAGCACTACCAGCCGGACGACTTTCCGCGCAAAATTTGGCTGTATATGATGCTTGGCGCCTGGCTGTGGTTTTACGCGGAATCCGCCTGGGGCGTGATTGCCTATTTTCAAGGCGAAGTACAGTCTCCCAGCATTGCCGATACAGGCTGGGTCGGCGCGTTTGTTCTGTTTACCATCGCGTTTTATCACCAATATTCCATTATCTTTACGGATAAAAAGAAGCAAATCATCAGCGTTGCCATTGCGGTATGGGCGCTGGCGGTTTTTCTGCCAATGATTTTGCTGGCAGCGCTGGGGCAATACACGGCGGAATCGCACATCAATTATTACTATCCCATCGCGGACCTTGCGCTTGGGCTGGCTGGCATTGCGCTTGCCTTTGTCTTTCAAGGCGCGGCGCTTGCCCGCCCGTGGATTGGCTTGGTGGTCTTTGCCATCTCCGATTTGTTTTACGCATGGGCGGAACAAACCGGCTTATACACCTGGTCCGCCGAAAACAGCAACTTCCTCACGCTTGCCATCGACTCAAGCTACCTTGCCGCATACTTAATTGTCGGCTTTGGCTTTCTCGGTCACTGGATTTTGCTTAATTACGGATTTAGGGGAAAGAAATAACCGATGTTTGAAACGCTCACAAGCAGACTCAACCAAATATTTGACCAACTGAAACGGCGCGGCAAACTCACTGAAGCCGACGTGGACGCCGCCATGAAAGAAGTGCGGCTCGCGCTCATCGAAGCCGACGTGCATTTCAGCGTGGTCAAATCCTTCATTGCCCGCGTGCGCGAACGCGCCATCGGCGCGGAAGTTTCACGCGCCCTCAATCCGGGACAGCAGGTTGTCAAAATTGTCAATGAAGAATTGATTGCCACATTGGGCGAGCCCGCCCCGCTTAATTTGACCGGACCCAAACCGCGCGTCATTATGATGGTCGGCTTGCAGGGGGCTGGCAAAACGACTGCTTCGGGCAAACTGGCTCGGCTGATGAAATCGCGCGGCGAGCGCGTGATGCTTGTCGCGTGCGACCCGTACCGCCCCGCCGCCATTCAACAATTGCAGCAACTCGGTCAGCGCATTAATGTGGAAGTCGAAACCGATACGTCACTCACGCCGCCGCAGCTGGCAAAGCGCGCCCGCGAGAAAGCCGAAAAAGGCGGCTACTCGCTCGTCATCGTGGATACGGCTGGACGTTCGCAACTTGACGCGCAGTTGATGGACGAATTGAAAGCCATCCATGCAAACGTCAATCCGGTGGATGTGCTGCTCGTGGTTGATTCAATGATTGGTCAGGAAGCGCTCAACATTGCGCAAGGCTTCCGTGACGCAATTTCACTCACCGGGCTGGTCTTTACCAAAATGGACGGCGACTCGCGCGGCGGGGCTGCCATCTCCATCCGTTCGGTGACGGGCGTCCCCATCAAATTTATCGGCACGGGCGAAAAGCTCGACGCCCTTGAAACGTATGACCCGTCCCGTCTTGCTTCGCGCATTCTCGGCATGGGCGATATTATCGGACTCATTGAAAAAGCCGAAGCCGCGTACGATGCGGAGACCGCGCAAAAGCAGATGCAAAAAATTACCAAAGGCGAGTTCAATTTGGAAGACTGGCTCGACCAAATGAAGCAAATCAAAAAAATGGGTCCGCTCGCGCAGATTATGGAAATGCTGCCCGGTCAGCTGGGGCAGGCGGCGCGCAGCATTGACCCAAAACAAATGGAAGATTCCTTCAAGCAAACCGAAGCGATTATCAACTCCATGACCATCAAAGAACGCCGCAACCCCGATATTCTCAACGCCTCGCGTCGAAGAAGAATTGCGGCAGGCTGCGGCATGGAAGTGCAGGACGTGAACCGCCTGATTAAGCAATTCCGCGAAGCGCAAAGAATGATGAAGATGTTTCAAAAAACCGGCGGGCGCGGATTGCCAAAATTATTTGGCTAAAAAAATAGGACAGGCTTGCTGCCTGTCCTATTTTTTTATTTAACGCAAGTTGCCGCCTTCAAAAGGGAAGAAGGATGTTGCCTGTTTTGAACCGCCGATGTGCAGAGGGTGCAGAGTTTTTAATGAATTTCTCCATGCCCTCCGCGCCTCTGCGGTAAAAAAATTAAGCAAGGGTAGCAACTTGGGTTATTTACGCGGTTTCCAAATAGCGGTGAATTTCATAATCCGTCACGCGCAGGCGGAACTCATCCCATTCCTCCCACTTGGCGCGGAGGTATGCTTCGTAAATCGTGTCTCCGAGCGCGGCTTTTAGCACGTCATCCTTCTCAAATTCGCTCAACGCTTCGGCAAGCGAGCCGGGTAACTCGGCAATGCCCATCTTGCGGCGTTCTTCGCGGCTGAGCTCATATAAGTTGACGTTGTTTAACGCGGCAGGCGGCGTCATGCCCTTGTCAATGCCGTCGAGCGCGGCGGCTAACATGCCGGCAAACGCCAAGTATGGGTTGGAAGACGGGTCCGGGAAGCGCAGTTCGGCGCGCATGGATTTGTCGCGTCCTTCGGTATAGCGCGGAATGCGAACCAGCGCGGAACGATTGCTTTGCGCCCAGCCCACATACACAGGGGCTTCATATCCTGGAACAAGACGCTTGTACGAATTGACCGTAGGCGAAACAATGCCCGCCAGCGCGCGCGCGTGCGCGAGCTGACCCGCGATGAAGGAATACGCGGTTTTGGAAAGTTTGAACTCATCCTTTGCGTCGAAGAACAGGTTGTTCCCCTTGTCATCGAACAGCGATTGATGGCAGTGCATTCCCGAACCGTTGATGCCGAACACGGGCTTGGGCATGAACGAGGCGGTCAAGCCGTGTTGCGCGGCAATCGCTTTCACGGTGTACTTCAAGGTCAAAACATTATCGGCGGCTTTGAGCGCGTTGGCATAGCGGAAATCAATTTCATGCTGACCGAGCGCGACTTCATGGTGACCGACTTCCACTTCGATGCCCATGCTCATTAACGCTTCCATCAATTCGGTTCGCACGCGCACGGCTTCGTCATCCGCGCTGAAATCGAAATATCCGCCCACGTCATGCGGAACAGGATGCACGCCGCCGTTTGCTTCTTTGAATAGGAAGAATTCCGGCTCAGGACCGATGTTATACGTCCAGCCGCGTTCGGCAAGTTTTGCCAGCGCGCGTTTTAACGCGCCGCGCGGGTCGCCTTCAAACGGTTTGCCGTCGGGCATGTAAATATCGCAGAAGATTCTTGCGCGGCGGCGGTCCGCAGGAGACCAGGGCAGCACCGCGTAGGTTTCGGTATCAAGTTTCAGGCGCATATCGCTTTCCTGAATGCGGGCAAAGCCTTCCACCGAAGAGCCGTCAAACCACACGCCGTCTTCCACCGCGCCTTCAACATTGTGCAGCGGCATATCCACGCTTTTTACGGCGCCGACCATGTCGGTAAATTGCAGGGACACAAACTTTACATTGTCGTCCTTAATGCGTTTCATCAATTCTTTTGCGTTCATTTTTTCTCTCCTTTTACTGATTACTGATGACTGATAACTGACTTACTGATAACTGACCTGTTGAACACTGCATTACTGACTCTCAACCGCTGCGACCTCCTTCTTCGCTTCAATCTTTCTGCCTTTCTGATTGATGAAAATCACCGAGCCAATGATGATTGCCGTCGCCAGCCAAATACGCGGCTCAAGCGATTCATTCCCAAACCAAAAGCCAAGCAGCACTGCCACAATCGGGTTCACATACGCGTATGTCGCCACAAGCGAAATCGGCGCGTTTTGCAAAAGCCAGACGTACGAGCCAAACCCGATAATTGAGCCAATCGTAATCAAATACAACAAGCCATATAACGAGCGCGTTGAAACTTCGGCGGGATTCCATCCGCGCAACTCGCCGGAAAGCAGCGAGACAATCAACAAACTGAGGCTGCCCATCAACATCTCCGCGCCTGTGGTCATCAGCGACGATTGGGGCAGGTCGGCGGATTTGCTGTAAATTGAACCTGTCGTCCACATCAGACAAGCGGCAAGCAGCGCGGCGACTCCATACGGGTCGAGCTTGGCGCTGCTCCCCGAAATTTCCGCAGGTCCAACAAGGATGAAAATTCCGGCAAAGCCAACCAGCAGCCCAATCACCGCCTGCCATGTTGGTTTTACGCCGCGCGGGCGCATGGCTTCCGCAATCACCAAAAACATTGGCACGGAAGCAATAATCAACGCGGCAATGCCGGATGGGATGAATTGCTCCGCCCATGAAACCAGCCCGTTCCCGCCGAGCAGCAAAAACGTGCCAATGATTGCAGTCGAAACCCACTGTTTGCGGGTGGGCATCGCGTGTCCCGCCGCGCGCTGCCAGAGGACCAAAATTAAACCCGAAACAAGAAACCGCACGCTCGCATGAAAAAACGGCGGAATAGTCTCAATGGCAACCTTGATTCCCAAATACGTTGAACCCCAAACGATATACAATGCAATTAACGCAACCCAGATTTTTGATTTCATTTTTTCCTTTATGCAGGACAGGCTTATGAAGTTTTACAAATTAACGCAAGTTGCCGTCTTCAAAAGGGAAGAAGGATGTTGCCTGTTTTGAACCGCCGATGCGCAGAGGGCGCAGAGTTTTTAATGAATTTCTCCGTGTCCTTCGCGCCTCTGCGGTAAAAATTAAGCAAGGGTAGCAACTTGGGTAAATTACTTCCGTAACCGCGCGCAGTTGGCGTTCTCTTACGCCGACGGGCGCGTAAGAGAACGCGCCCTACGCAAACATTACGGGAATATTTTGTTAAAGACCTTAAGCCTATCCTGCGCTTGTTTCTATAAACAACATTGATTTTTTTCTTGCCGAACCGTAACGATAATTTCCAAACTCGCCGGTTTTGCGAATGACCCGATGGCACGGGATGAGATACGCAATCGGATTGCGCCCGACCGCCGCGCCCACCGCCCGCAGTGCGCGCGGCTTGCCAATTTGCGCGGCGATTTGCTCATAGGTGCTCACCTCTCCGCCG
>DAOTZP010000148.1:0-22814 GCA_034434265.1 Anaerolineales bacterium
CCAAATAATCGGAAATTTCAATGCTGCCAATCAAAAGCAAAGCAGGCAAACCTTGATGCGCGGCAACAAACAGCGGCGCAATGCCCGCCAGCCTGCCGTCTTTGCGCGCGGCAATGATGCACAACTGCGCATCCTGCCATTCGCCGCCGCCGCGATGCCGCCACCAAACCTGCTGATATTCATAACGCAAAAACGGCGCGTGCGTAATCGCTTCTTTTAACAGGTCGTTCCATTCTGTTTTATCAAGTTCTGAAAAATCTTTGTGAAGGGTATATTCCATAAGCCGCCGAATTTTACCAGTATAATCATGCTGGTTTTGTTACATTACAACCTTCACTCCCTGCTCGTCTCCCAACGGGAGCGGGCTTGGGGTGAAGGATAAAAATAAAATGGGCATTTTTCCCATGCCGCTAAAAAATATTTTGTGATTGAATCTTATACTAGGATACCCGTTTGAGGTCTATTCTTACATGCCTCTTGATTTAACGATTTTTCCGTTGTACCGCATCAACGGGCGGGAACTGGGCAGCCTGCCCGGTCTGCTTGCTTTAACGCCGCCTTCCAACGCGGCGCGCGGACGCGAGCGCGAACGCTTGATTGTCTATTTGCTCCTGACGGGCAATGCAACTTTTTCCACCAGCGAATATTTGGAAGTGGCGCAAGACGCCGCCGATATGTATTACCAAACGCCCGGCGCCATGACCACCGCGCTCCGCGCCGCATCCGAAATGGTCAACGCCACCCTGCTCAACCGCAATATGAAAACAACCCCGCAAGGTCAATATGCAATGGGGTGGCTCACCCTTGCCGCGCTGCGCGATTCGCAATGCACCCTTTCGCTCAGCGGACCGATGCACGCCTTTTGGTTCGGCGCAAACGAAACGCGCCACATTCACGAGCCGGTTACATCGGGCAAGGGCTTGGGCGCGGCGCACTCGGCAAGCGTGTATTACGCGCAAGTGAACTTAAGCGCGGGCGATAAATTACTCTTCTTTGGCAGAGCGCCCAACGAATGGGGCGAAGCGTTGAAAGATTCACAGCGCTCCTCGCTCGAAGCCATGCGCCGCAAACTGGTCACAACCACCACCGCCGACCTGAACGCCGCGCTTATACAAGCCTCCGAAGGAACAGGCTTGATGCGAATTTTTCATCCGGCGGAGGAAATGCAGGCGGCGGATTCTACGCCCCAAGCGGAATCCACACCCGCGCCTGCCGCGCAGGAAGGACCACCCGCCCACCTTGTTCAGCCTGCTGTCTTTTCCCCCCCGCCAGCGGATTCGCGTCCGCAAACCGCAAGCGCGCGCAATTTCCCTTCCTCCATTCCCCGTTTGAACAAACCCGCCGCCGAACAGCTCGCCCCGCCGCCCGTTGCGGAATTGCAGCCCGAAGCGGAGGAAGAAGAAAGCCAGCCGCAGCCGCCCCGCCCTGCGCCTTCCCCGCGCCGTGTTCGTGAAAAGCGCGAACCTTCCGAGCAGACTCGCAAGCTGGCGCGCAACACCGCCGCGTTCATCCAATGGTCGCGCCGTGTGAGCGATGCGTTCAGCGAAAAGTTTGGCGCGCTTGTTCCGCGCCTGCTGCCCACAACCGAAGCGCAAGACCCGCAGAAAGTTTCCAACACCGCCATGTTTTTTATTGCGGTCTTAATTCCGCTGATGGTGGTGACCGTGGCGATTGTGTTTTACATGCGCTACGGCAGAAGCCAGCAATATGAATTGTATTTGGCGCAGGCAAAAGAAATGCAAATGCAGGCGCTCGCGTTAAGCGACCCTGTCGCGCAGCGGCGCTCATGGGAAGCCATGCTGCTCAATTTGGATTTGGCGGAATCGTACCGTGAAACTTCCGAGACGATTACATTGCGCCAGCAGGCGGAAGCCAATCTCGACCAGCTGCTTGGCGTGCTGCGCATGAATTTCAGCCCGGCGTTTAGCAGCAATCTTGGCATTCAAATCAGCCGCATGGCGGCAAACGATTTGGAACTGTTTATGCTCAACGCCGAAACCGGCGATGTGCTGCGCGCCCGGCAAACCGGCAACGGGCGCGGCTTTGATATTGATACGTCGTTTTTATGCCGCCCCGGTCAGTACGAATCCATCACAGTCGGTCCGCTGGTGGATATTCTTGCCATGCCCGGTTTGAATTTTAGCAACGCATCATTGCTTGGCATTGACGCAAGCGGCAACCTGTTGTATTGCGCGGCGGGGCAGGTTCCGCGCGCCATTCCGCTGCCGCCGCCGGATACCAACTGGAATCGCGTGACCGCGTTTACGATTGATAACGGCAACTTGTATGTGTTGGATGCAAACGCGCGCGCCGTGTGGGTGTACGCCGGGCGCGACGGCTCTTTTATTGACCGTCCCTACTTTTTCTTTGGCGGGCAAACCCCCGAAAAGCAGGATGTGATTGATATTGCCGTGATGGGCGATGAACTTTTTATGCTGCATTCCGACGGGCATCTTTCCACCTGCTCGTACAGCCGCATTCAATCCAAGCCGACCCGCTGCGAAGACCCGGCGGCGTTGATTAATCCCTTCCCCGCATATCAAGGCGTGGATTTGTTCGCAGGCGCGCATTTTACGCAACTCATGTTTAATGCGCCGCCCGATTCCTCTTTGCTGGCGCTGGATTCTGATTCTCAAGGCGTGCTTCGCTTTTCCCTGCGCGAGTTGGAACTGCTCAACCAACTGCGCCCCTCCACGCGCAGCGACCAGCGCATCCCCGCCGGGGTGGTCAGCGCCATGACTGTTTCGCCCAACCATGTGTTGTATTTTGCTGTGGATGGTCAGGTGTATTTTGCGGCAAACATGCCGTAAGGAGATGTTTTTATGTTAAAGTTTTTTGACTGGCTTTCCCGTCTTTTTAAGCCCGCCGGTAAGCCGCCCGCCTACCCGCCCGATAGCGAAACCGAACCGGCGCAAATTACCTTAAGCAAAGCGCTGGTGATTGTGTACGACCCGGTCATGGATTCCAGCGGCGCGACCCTTTCTCAACGGCAAAACTGGCGCCGCGTTTCCGATTTAATTGCCGGTTTCATGTCCGATATTTTGGAAGTCAGCGGCGGGCTGGCGCGTTATCAAATCGTTCAGCGGATTGACGTGAACGAGTTCCCCGCCAAAACGGACGGGTTTCGGTACACTCCCGAATCTTATATGACCGTGCTGCGCGGCATGTCCGTCCCTTACCAGCCGGAGATGGCGGACTACCACGCCATTTTGAAACAATTTAACATTTTGCAGCGCGTGGCAAACAACGAGATTGACGAAGTCTGGATTTTCGGGTTTCCTCACGCGGGCTTTTACGAATCCATCATGGCGGGACCGGGCGCGTTTTGGTGCAACGCCCCGCCGCTGGCAAACACCCTTGCAAGCAGGCGCAGGTTTGTGATAATGGGGTTTTCCTGCGAGCGCCATGTGGGCGAAATGCTCGAAGCCTATGGTCACCGCGCAGAAGCGATTATGGAAAAAACCTTCGCAATCACCAGCGGAGAAGCCAACCTGTGGAAGCGTTTCACCCGCTATGAAAAGACCTCGCCGGGCAAAGCCGCGTGCGGCAACATCCACTTTGCGCCCAACAGCCGGCAGGATTACGAGTGGAACAACCCCACCCCCGTCCGCAGCGAATGTTACGACTGGCTGCTCAACTTCCCCGAATTTAAGGGCGATATCCGCATGGTGGATTGCTCCGAATGGGGCGGCGGCGATATGCGCGAGCATCACCGCTGGTGGTTTGCCCACCTCCCCTCGGCGGCAGGCAGAAAAAACGGCGTGCATCACAACTGGTGGCAGTATATCGTTAACCCGCAACAGGTACTTTTGTAGGGTATTGTTTCGCGTCAGGTTTTCTGGCGCGATGTGTTTTAATTAACGCAAGTTGCCACCTTCAAAAGGGAAGAAGGTTTTTGCCTGTTTTGAACCGCCGATGTGCAGAGGGCGCAGAGTTTTTAATGAATTTCTCCGTGTCCTCCGCGCCTCTGCGGTAAAAATCAGACATGCGTTCCGCTATCCAACGCGCATTATGAAAAATTATTTGGGCTTTTATATTTTCCTCGTATTCCTTGCGGCGGCAGTTCCATACGCGTGGATGGGGTTGAATGCGTGGCGCAAACGTCCGGCGGTGGCTGTCACCCCGTTTGCATGGCTGATGTTAAGCATGTCCGTTTGGGCATTATGCTACGGGCTTGAGGTGTTTCTTCCCGCCGAACGGCAAAAACTGCGCGCATTAAATATTGAATACATTGGCGTTGTTTCCACGCCTGTTTTTCTTTTTTTCTTTGCGCTGGAATTTACAGGCAAAAGCCATTGGATTAGCTCAATGCGCGCCCGCGCGCTGTTTTGGGCGCTGCCGCTTTTGACCTTAATCTTCATCTGGACCAACAGCTCACATCAAATGCTGTGGGAGGTAAAAGGGGTGATGCAATCCAGCCAAATCACCCTGCTGGATATTGAGTACAAATCACTTTTTTGGGTTTTTACCTTTTACTCTTTTTTGCTGATTATCGCCGCAATGCTGCTGCTCTTAACAGAGATGTTTCAACGTCCCGGCGAATACCGCATTCTTGTCAATTTGATTGGGCTGGGAATTTTAGCCCCGCTGACAGTTAATTTGCTTGCCGCTTTGCGGGTAAATTTTCTCTCCCATCTCGATATTACCACCATTGCCGCCCTGCCCGTCAGTTTGGGATTCTTCTGGGCAATTACGCGCCGTTACCGCCTGTTGGAACTGCTGCCCATTGAATACGTCAGCGTTCTCAAAACCATGACGGATGGCGTCATCATCCTTGACGCGCAGCGGCGCGTGGTGTACCTCAATCCGGTGGTGGAGCGGCTCTTTAAGCGTTCCGAGTCTGAATCCATCGGTCAGCCGCTCAATTATGTTTCAAGCATTTACGGGGAAAAGCTTGCAAACCTCATCGGCGTAAACCAGCGCGTGGAACTTTCTTTTGTGGAAAATGGTCAGGAACGTTTTTTTGAAGTGACCACCTCGCCGGTGCAAGCCAGCTACCAAAAAGCGGGAGACCAGCACAACATGATTGTGCTGCATGATATTACGCATTTGAAGCTGGCGGAAAACGCGCTCAGCCGCCGCGAATCCATTATGTCCGCTTTAAGCGCCGCCGCCGGTCAGCTGCTTAAAGAAGCTTCATGGGAATATAAAATTCCATCCGTATTGGAAAAAATCGGGCGTGCGGCGGGCGTCAGCCGCGTGTGGGTGGCGATGAATTACACCGACCATAACGGGCACATTTATTCCAGCCTGTGTTATGAATGGTCGCGCGACGACGCCGAACCTCAAATTGAAAACAAGCAATTGCGCCACATCCCCTTGCGAAAAGCGGGCATGGGGCGCTGGGAAGCGCTTCTCTCGGCGGGCGAATCCATCTTCGGGTTGGTGAAAGACCTGCCCGAAAACGAACGCGCGTTTCTTCAATCCCTCGGCAGTTTATCCATTGCCGTTGTGCCTGTCTTTGTTAAAACGTACTGGTGGGGATTCATCATGTTTGAAGAATGCCGGCATGAACGCCAGTGGACAAGCACCGACATTGAGGCATTGAGCATTGCCGCCAATATGTTTGGCTCGGCGGAAGAACGCGCGCGCACCGAGCAGAAATTAATTCGCCGCCAACAGCTGCTGGACGCGCTGCATGAAATTGTGCTTGTCTCGCTTCAATCGGAAGATTTAATGATAATGTCGCAAAAGCTGGCGCAGAAATTTGCCGCGCTCATCCATGCCGACCGCTGCGCCATTTTGCTTTGGGAGGAATCCAGCCGTCAGGAAATTTTGCTTGCGGTGTTTCATCGCGGAAAGCAGCCAACAACCCGCCCGCAAACCTTTTCCCCGGCTGCGTACAGCCTTACCGAGATGGCGCTAAATCGCGGTCATGCGCTGGTGTTGGAGGAGGTAACGCCGTCTTTTTACGCCGAGCAGAATTTGGTGGAAACCTTTCCGGCAAAATCGCTGCTGGCGCTGCCGCTGTTGGCGGGCAGAAAAAAAATCGGTTCGGTGCAGCTTTCATTTGAAAACCAGCACAGATTTTCAGCGGAGGAAATTTCCATTTGCGAGCAGGCTTCCAACCTGACCGCGCTTGCGCTGGAAAAATTTCAAACGGTGGAGGAGGCGCAAAAACGCGCGCATACTTCCGAAATGCTGCGCCAAGCCAGCGTTGCCATCACCTCCACGCTTGAAACCGATGAAGCGGTGGCGCGCATTTTGGAACAATTAAAACAGGTTGTCCCGTATGACAGCGCGTCGGTGCAAATTTTACACGGCAATCATCTGGAAATTATCGGCGGCAGCGGATTCCCCAACCTTAAGGATGTGGTGGGCATGAAATTCCCCGTCCCCGGCGACAACCCAAACACGCAGGTGATTAAAACCGGCGAGCCGTATTTGCTTGCCGAAGTTGGCGAAGTATATGCGGCGTTTCGAGAGCCGCCGCATAATCACATTCGTTCATGGCTGGGTGTGCCGCTCATTTTTCAACAGCGCGTCATTGGGCTGCTTGCCATTGACAGCGGTTCCCCCCATCGTTTCAAGGAAGAGGACATCAACCTTGCTGTGATGTTTGCCAATCAGGTGGCGGTGACGCTGGAAAACGCCCGCATTTTCAAGCAAACCCAGGACCAAGCCATCACCGACCCGCTGACCGGCGTGTATAACCGCCGCGGCATGTTTCAAGTGGGAGATTTTGAATTGCTGCGCGCCCGCCGCCTTAACCGCTTCTTTAGCCTGCTGATATTTGATATTGACCACTTCAAGCGCGTTAACGACCAATACGGGCATCTTGCCGGCGACCAGGTGCTGCGCGGTCTGGCGGAACGGGTTCATGCCAACCTGCGTTCGATGGATTTAATTTGCAGATACGGCGGCGAGGAATTTGTTGTCTTTTTGCCGGACGCGCAGATTGATTCCGCTTTGATGATTGCCGAGCGCATGAGACAATCGGTGATGAAAGAGCCATTTGCAACCGACGCCGGGCTGCTGCCCGTCACCATCAGCATTGGCGCGGCGCAGGCAACCGAGCATGACTCATTGACGAGTTTGATTGAGCGCGCCGACCGGGGATTGTATGCAGCCAAGCGCGCCGGGCGCAACCGCGTTATGCTGGGGGATGAGATTTAGCCCATTTCCCAAACCTGATACAAGCCCAAATTTCCCTCCGCCCCATCCGACACAAACGACGCGCTCACCCTCATGCCGGTTTGATGCGCCAGCGCGGAAAGCTCCCCGCTGGAAAAGTGATGCGCGTACCGCAGCCCTGTTCCGCCGCTTTTCCAATCCAACAGGTAATCGCCTTCGTCCACGTCCTCCGGACGCAGACTGGCTTTGCTCCACGCTTGAATGCGCGCGCGCAGTTTGGCGCTGTTCAGGAACTGCCAGTTGGAATGGATGAATTTTCCGCCGGGCGCAAGCGCGTTTTTTACGTTGCGTAAAATTTGCAGCCGCATTTCCGCCGATGGAATGTGATGCAAAACCGCAAACGCAAAGATGACATGAAATTTGGCGTTTGAAATTTGCGCCAGCCAGTTGGAGGTTAAATCCGCCTGCTGAAATTGAACGGGAAAGGTATGCGGCGCGGCGGCGGCAGATAGAAGGGGCGGGCTAAAATCCAAGCCGAGATACGTCCCCCCAAAGTTGCGCCGCGAAAGTTCGCGGGCGAGCTCGCCGTTGCCGCAGCCGAGGTCAAGTATCCATTCGTTCCCGCGCAGCGAATCCAAAATTTTTTTTACGCCGGGCTGCAGTCGCCGGCGGGTGGATGAAAATTCCGCGCCGAAGCGCGTGTAAAATTCGCGGTTGAGTTCAATCAGCTTGTTTGCGGTGTCTGAATTCATATCGGCATTATAATTTCCTCATGTTGTTATCGGCTTATAAAATCGAAAAGTTTTCGCGCGAATTTGAAAGCAAAACGCCGCAGGAAATTATTGAATGGGCGGTGGACCGTTACGCGCCATATCTGGCAATGAGCTCGTCTTTTCAAACCCAGTCCGTGCCGCTGCTGCACATGATTTCGCAAATTGCGCCTGATACGCCCATCTTTTTTATCAACACGGGTTATCATTTTTGGGAAACGCTGATGTTCCGCGAAAGATTGGAGGAAGAGTGGGGCTTGAAGATTGTGGATGTGTACCGCGACTCGCGCTGGGATTCGTTTGTGCATCAGCGTATGCGCTCGCTGCCGCTGGAAGACCCAAACCTGTGCTGCTTTTTACATAAAGTACAGCCGCTGCAAAAAGCCTTAAAGGGCTATAAAGCATGGGTCAGCGGAATTCGCCGCGACCAGACCAATGTGCGCGCTCAGGCAAAATTTTTGGAAATGCAGGAAGACGGGCTGTTAAAGGTCAATCCGCTGTTGAATTGGACCAAAAAAGACATTCAAAATTACATCGAACAATACAACCTTCCCAAACATCCATTGTATGAAAAGGGATACCGCAGTATTGGCTGCGCGCCCTGCACAATTGCCATTGGCGTGAATGATGACGAGCGCGCCGGGCGCTGGGCGGGCAGGGGCAAGGTGGAATGCGGCTTGCATACCGATATGTTCCGCAAGAAAAATCTTGCGGATTCCAAAGCCGAATTTCAAACCGAT
The DNA here is from genome assembly GCA_034434265.1 of Anaerolineales bacterium. Lineage (GTDB taxonomy): Bacteria > Chloroflexota > Anaerolineae > Anaerolineales > Villigracilaceae > Villigracilis. Next base: position 8,585 of record DAOTZP010000148.1, read on the forward strand.
GTTTCGGATGTGGAAAGCGGAAAGGCTTAATACGGTCCTTCGCCGGGGGAGCCGTTTTTCAACAATGTCCAGTTGTCTTCCGCATCCGGCAGGCGGGGATTGATGCGCTGAACGGATTCGCATTCATGCTGGTAAAGCGGAATCGCATCCAGCCGGTTGTCTTCGATGTGAATTGGAAAGTTATCCTTAATGGACGGCGTGCCGTAGGTGTCAATCACTTGTTGAATGACGGTTGCGCCGCCGATGTATAGGGTCAATGTGTCGCGCCCTTCCACATCGGAGATGATGCCGAAGAAACTGTCGCCGAGCGTGTCGCTTTCCGCGATGGTGAGAATCACTGTGCCGGCGGGGAATTGATACGGCATCCGCTGTTCAATGTAACTTTGCGTGTAAATCGGCGCCAGCACCACGCCAAACCCGTGCGGTGGAATGACGGTGGAGTTGGTCACCAGCGGCGCATCCATGCGGGTGGTGGAACGCGCGCTCCATGCCGTAATTTGGTCGGGCGTGCCTGCTTCGCCTTCGTCGTAAATCCACCAGCCGTTCACATCCACCGGTTGTTCGCCGTAGTTGTATAACTCAACGTATTGATTGAAGTGGCGCGATTCAATGCCGCCGCACGGGTTGCCCATCACTTCGCTGATGGCAATGGTGTAAGCGGAATCCTGCCCGGCGGGCGGAATGGAAGGCGGCTTTTCCGTCGGCGCGGCGGGCGGGGCTGTCACTGTGCAAGTCAGGCTGGCGGTCAAAGGCGAAGGCGTGCCGGAAGTGAAAGAAACGGTGATGACATATTGCCCGGGCGAATCGGGCGCGAGGTAGGCGGCGGTTAAACCCTGCCCTGCCCACACCACTTCACCGGCGGCGGCATCCCATTGAATCGAAACATTGGAGGGGATTTTTCCATCCAATGTCAGCGCAATTTGTTCGCCGGGCTGGGCGGTGCAGTTTTCGGGCAAAATACGCACTTGCGCGGCTGCCTGCGCCGGGGTGCTGCACGCGCTGAGCAGGCTCAACGCGCAGAGGATAAAAAGATAATGACATGCGGTTTTCATAATGACTCTTTTATGGCGCGACAATGGCGCGCAGCGAAAAAATGGAACTTTGAGAACAAAAATCTTCCGCGACATTCACGGTAATAAATCCGCTGCCGGGCTGCTCGTTAAACTCCGCGCTCACCTGACAGTTGTTTTGCTCGCCAAGCGTTTTGAAGACCGCGCCCGCATATTGCCATTTGCAGTGCAGGGTTGCGCCTTCGTTCACTGTGAACGCGGAAATCGTCACCGCTTCGCCGGGCATTACGCTCAACTCATCGGACGGTTTGAACAGCCCTTCCCTTCCGCTGACTTGAAAATTCACCGTCACCGGCGGCTGGCAGGATGGATACACCGTCCAAAACCCAAAGGCAGCCGCAGTGAGCAGAATCATCAACGCCCACATGGGCAGCCCGGAAAGATACGGGTGAACTTTTTCCGGCACAACCACTTTTTTGGGCAGCTCAATGCCGAGATGCAGCAAAGCCAAAAAAAACGCGCTGGCTGCCAGACTGAAAAAAGTAAGCGCGGTTTGCGGCGCGTGGCTGCGTCCCAGCCATTCGCCCACCTGCGCGGGAATAATTGGCAGATGCAGTTTGATGGACCACGCAATCAGCAGCGCAAGCGCGAGAAACACGGCAAAACCTGAAACCATTTCCAGCGGCGTTCGTTTCATTGCAGCCTCTTTCTAAAATTATAGTTTTAATTCCCCCCCCCGCACTTTGCACTTTTGTATTATGGCTGCCCTCTGTGTATAATCATCGCATGACGGACACCAAACTCATCCTTGTCACCGGCGCAACGGGCTATGTTGGCGGGCGGCTTGTTCCCAAACTGCTTGAGGCGGGGTACAAAGTCCGCTGTATTGCGCGCGACCCCGCCCGTTTGCATGGACGCGCATGGCTGAATCAGGTGGAGGTGGTGAAAGGAGACGCGCTTCACCTTGAGGATATTCAACACGCCATGCAGGGAGTCTCTGCCGCGTACTATCTCATGCATGGTTTGCAAGGCGGAAAAAACACCGCCGAGCGCGACCTGCAAGTGGCGCGAAACTTTGCCCAAGCCGCCGAAGACGCCCGCATTGAAAACATCATCTATCTCGGCGAGCTGGTGGATCCCGCAGCCGATTTATCCCCCTACTTGCGCGCCCGCCATGAGACGGGGTACCTGCTGCGTTACGGCAAAACGCCCGTCACCGAACTGCGCGCGGGTATGATTATTGGTTCCGGCAGCGCGTTGTTTGAGATGATTCGCTATCTGGTGGAACGCGAACCCGTGCTGATTTGCCCCGCGTGGTTTTTCTCGCAGGCGCAGCCGATTGCCATCCGCGATGCGCTTTCTTATCTGGTGGATTCGCTCAAAACGCCGGAGTGTTGGGGGCGCGTGATTGAAATTGGCGGACCTTCGCGCCTGACCTATGCCGACATGCTGCTTGGGTATGCAAAAGAAAGAAATTTGAAGCGCATCTTAATTCGCACGCCGTTTTACGCGCCGCGTCTTTCGGCGTATTGGGTTCATCTTGTCACGCCGATTCATTGGCGCGTGGTCGCCCCGTTGATTGAAGGGCTATCCGCCAATTTGGTGGTGCGCGATGGCGCTGCGAAAAAAATCTTTCCGCACATTCAACCGATTGATTTTCAAACTGCCGTGCGCCTCGCGCTTAAACGCATTCAACGCGATAATGTGGAAACAAGCTGGTCGGACGCGCTGGTCACATCGCTTGGCGATGTGAAACCGTATGAATTCAAAATGGAAGACGGCATGTTTATCGAGCGCCGTCAAATGCTGCTGGACCTGAAACCCGAAGATGTCTTTCGCGCCTACACGGGCATTGGCGGCGAGCGCGGCTGGATGTATATGAACTGGGCGTGGGCAATTCGCGGATGGATGGATAAACTCATCGGCGGCGTTGGTTTGCGGCGCGGAAGAAGACATCCCGACGAATTGCACGCGGGCGAAGCCCTCGACTTTTGGCGCGTGGAAAGCATAGAAAAAAATACGCGCCTGCGCCTGATTGCCGAAATGAAAGTGCCGGGCAAGGCATGGCTCGAATTTACATCCATCCCCAAAGAAGGGAAAACCCTGTTCACCGTCACCGCATATTTTGACCCGCACGGCTTAAGCGGATTTTTGTACTGGTATGCGATGTGGGTCTTTCACAAATTCATCTTCGACGGCATGGCGCGCGCGCTCGCCAGCCGCGCAAAAGTATTGAGCCATTCGTATTAGATTTTTCCTCTTGAGCGGGTTATGCTTATTCTCGTCACTGGCGCAACGGGCTACATTGCCAGCCGATTAATTCCCCAACTGCTTGCGCGCGGGCATCAAGTCCGCGCTTTTGCCCGCCGCCCCGAAAAACTCCGCGCCCGAAGTTGGTACCCGCGTGTTGAGGCGGTTCAAGGCGATGTGACCGATTTTGACTCGCTCGCCTCCGCAATGAAGGATGTTCACACCGCGTATTATCTCGTTCACAACATGGCTTCGGGGCGCGGGTACACCAGCCTTGAAATTCAGTCCGCGCAAAATTTTGCCCGCGCCGCCGAACAAGCGGACGTGAAACACATCATTTACTTGGGCGGGCTTGCCGACCCCGAACAGCATATTGCCCCGCACATGCGCGCGCGCATTGAAACTGGCGTTACGCTTCGCAAGGGCAAAACGCCCGTCACTGAATTTCGCGCGGGCGTGGTGGCTGGTTCGGGCAGCATCTCGTTTGAAATGATTCGGTTTATGACCGAGCTGCTTCCCATCATCCCCGCCCCTGTTTGGCTCAAAAATAAAACGCAGCCCATCGCCGTGCAAAACGTGGTGGATTATCTGCTCGCCGCGCTCGAAAATTGGGATGGTCACGGGCAGGTGTTTGAAATTGGCGGACCGAAGATTTACACCTATCAGGAGTTGATGTCGCTCTACGCGCGCGCGCGCGGACACAAGCGCGGTTTTTTTCTGCTCCCCTATCTTCCCATCGAATTCATGGCTTTTGGCGTCGGGCTGACCACGCCTGTTCCGCAGCCGATAGCGCGCGCTCTCATCGGCGGTCTCTCGCGTGACAGTATTGTCCTGCATCACAACGCGCAGCAGGTGTATCCCATTCCGCTGCTGGATTTTGAATCCGCAACGAAAGACGCGCTTGAACATTTGCATCCGCACCGCATTGAGCGCGTGTGGGATGGCGGGATAAAAATCAAACACGAAGGTTTTTTAATAGACCAGCGCGTGATAAAAGTCAAACGTCCGAATCTGCGGCATTTGAGCGTAAAGGGGTTTGCGCTGGAAAGCAAAACAGACCGCGAGATGTTATTTTTCAGGGAAACAAAATACGGCGCGCACTGGCTTCAATACATTGCGGATGAGGAAAGCGTTACGCAGACTTCTTACTTTGCCCCGCGCGGCTTCATGGGGTTTTTATACGGCTACGGGTTGTTTTTGTTTTGCCGCAGGATTCTTCAAAAAATAAAAAAAGCGGTTTTTGTTACTTGACAATGCCCCTGTCGTCCAAAAACTCAACAGGCGCTTTGTCTTTTCCGTATTCCCACATCATGGAAAAAAACCATATTCCGCTTTCGCCAATGCAAAAATCTGCGGGCGTGAAGGTCAAGTTTGAATCTTCAGGTTTTTTTTCACTTTCAGGCGTGTATTCCGCCTGCCAGCCAAAAATTTCACCGCGCCATGCTTTTCCAAATGAATGTAAATGATGGGCAAACGCGCGAACTTCCTGCAAGTCTGGAACTGCCAAAGGCAAAACAGGCTCGTAGTTTTCATGTGCCGGGATTTTTGCTTTAACCGTTAACATGTTTTTCTTTTTCCTCTTTCCATACTTTCAAAAGAAACGCGAGATTATCCTCAATCATTCTTTCAATATCTCTTAATTCATTTTTGCGAAATCTTCCTTCACGAGCTATCTTTACAGGTTCAAGCCAAAACTTTGCTTCATTCTCATCTTTTCTAACGCGAACATGAGGCGGCTCATTTGCCACATCAACCTCATAGAAGAAAAATTTGAATCCATTAATTCTTAATACAACGGGCATAAAAACTCCCAAAAAAGATAAAATTATTATACACTTACTTTCTTTATCAAAAGGAACTTTAATGAATATTCTCTTCCCTCTTATTGGCTATCTTGCCGGTTCGCTTCCCTTCTCGGTATGGATTACGCGCTTCGCCAAAGGCGTGGACGTGCGCGACGGCGGCTCCGGTCACGCGGGCGCGACGAACACCATCCGTCAAGCCGGTTTTGGCTGGGGGGCTTTGGTTTTCCTCCTCGACGCGCTGAAAGGATTTTTGCCGCTTTACTTTGCAATTCAACTTCAACTGCCCGATGTGGTTTTGATTCTCACCGCCGCGCTTGCTGTGCTTGGGCATTGCTTCCCCGTCTTCGCGCAGTTTCGCGGCGGCATGGGGCTTGCCGCCGCGGCAGGCTGCCTGCTGGCGCTTAACCCGCTTTCGTTTTTGATTTGCGTGGCATTGCTTATTTTGATTTTGCTGATTGTGCGTCATGCCGCCCGCGCCACCGTGTTTGCGGCAATCCTTTCCGCGCCCGCCTTGTGGCTTGCTCAAATCCGCGATGTGACGTTGTGGACCGCCGCCGCGCTTGGCGCGGTGATTGCCTTAAGATTCCTCGTCAATTGGAATCGAAAATATCGGGAATTGTGGCTGGACAGGGAAAAGAAAAGCGAATAAAAAAAACGGCGCGGACCGCCCGCGCTGTTTTTAGTCATTGCCAAAAATCCAATCGAAAAAACCGCCCTTTTTTTTCTTTTCATCTTTTGGCACGCGCATCAGCACTACTGTAATATTGTCGTGTCCGCCGCGTTCGTTGGCAAGGTCTATCAACTTTTGGGCGGCGTCTTTCAGTTCGGGGAATTCATAAATAGTATTGCAAATTTCATCATCCCAAACAAGGTCGGTTAAACCGTCGCTGCACAATAGAACGATGTCATTCTCCTGCAACTGAAAGCCCTGATTGTTTTCAGATTCTTCCCTTGTTTCCGCGTCATCCACCCGCAGGCGAAAATCCACTTCGGGAAGTTTTTTGCCGCCCAAGTGCCGCCGAATGACATGCTGGTTGGGGTGATGATGCATTTGCTCTTTGGTGATGATTCCTTTTTCAAAGGCTTCCTGCACCCAGCTGTGGTCAATCGTCAAGCGTTGAATCACCCCCTCGCGCAAAAGATAAATGCGCGAATCGCCGACATACGCGGTGTATAACTGTTTTTCAATCACCCACGCGCATACGCAGGTGGAGCCCATGCCTTTTTGTTCTTCGTTATCGCTGGCGCGCTGCGAAATGGCAAGGCTGGCGTCGTGAATTGCCTGTTCCAAAATTTTGGCGGGCTTGCGCGCGTTGCTGTCTCCCACCCGTTTGGTAATGTAGCTGACAGCCAGCTCCGCTGCCACCTCGCCCGCTTTGTGACCGCCGATTCCATCCGCCACCACCGCAAGCACGCACTGGCGCGGGTCTTCCTCGCTGACTTGAAATGAGGAAACCTCGAAGCGGTCTTCATTATTTTTACCGGACATTCCGGCGTGGCTGAGCGCCGCAATGTGAAGGTGGGGAAATTTTGTGCGAATCATTCTTCCACGAGTGTTACTTTGGGTTTTTGTGTTTCCGTCGGATTTTTGCGCGTAAATTTGTACGCCAGTTTTCCAAAGTGTATCACATCGCCATGCGAAAGTTGACATCCTTCGCGCGGAACCGCCGTGTAATTGACCCAAGTGCCTGCCGTGGAGTTGGCGTCCATCAACAGGCAGCCGCCATCATCGGTGAGGCGCAAACGCGCGTGCAGCGCGGAAATTGACGGGTCATCGAGAATTTGCGTGCATTGAACGGGGTCCATGCCGAGCGTGATTTCGCTGTCCACAATCAGAATGGGCGGGTTGGGCGCGGGCTGACCATCGGGCTTGATTCGAATCAACATCGCGTTCGCTTCTTTTCCGGCGGTCTTTTCCTGCGCGGGCATTTTTTTGCTGGCGGCTTTGGAGCTGAGGCTTTTTGCCGCAGCCACCGGCACAGTGGGAACGGGCGCAGACGCGCCGTTTGCCGGGCGGATGGATTGCGTAACCGGGTCTGATTCGGCGCGGCGGGCTTCCTGCGCGGCGCGCAGCGAAGGCATACGGATGCGCCCGCTGATGAGGATGAAGAACAAAACCAGCCCGGCGAGAACAATCGCGCCGAAGGTCAGCGGAATGCGATAGCGGGCGAGCAATCCCAACCCGCCTTGCAGCGGCTGCACAACGGTCACCACCACGGGAACGGGCAGGCTGGCTTGCTGCAAGCCGAGCATATCCACCGCTTCTACAACGATTTGATGTTCGGCGGTTTTTTCGTAGGCGCTGATGTCCCATGTAAAAACGTCGAACGGCGGCGCGGTGTTTTCGTCCATGATGACGCCGTCCACATACAATGTGGTGCGCGTCAGCGGGCGCGGGTGCCCGTCTGGAAATTCGATGATAATTTTGATTTCCTGCGTGTTTGGGGTGAGTACATCAAATGCGCCGTCTTCGCCCGGTCGGCGGACAATTTGCAAATCATTCGTCAGGGCAAAGGGGTTGGGCGGCAGGATGTTGATGTTAAAGGTTTGGGGGGGCGCGTCGAACGTGCCGGAGAAGTGATTTACGCGCGCGCTGAGCGTTTGGTCGCCGCTGGTTTTGGCGCGCGAAGTGTAGGTGATTGCGTAAATGCGGCGCAGCGGCGAAAAATACGCTTCGGGGTCGGGGAAACGCTCAATGCCGGAATAGCCAAACATGCTGCCGCCGGTTTGTACGGCGAGGTTGTTAAAGGCTGCGGCGGACGGGCTTTGAAAGGACGCGGCGGGCGCGATATACCAAATAAAAACGCGGATTTTGTTTTGAATGGCGCGGTTAAGCAGCGGTTCAATTTGTTCCGCAAGGTCAAGGTTTGTCATCTCCGGCGTGATGAACAGGATGGCGCGCTTCATGCCCGGGCGGGCGGTTTGCGAGCTGGCAATATCAAGCGCGATGGAAAGCGAAAGCAGATTGGGCGCGCTGGCGCGAAAGTCGGGGTTGAAACCGTTCAGCCCTGCGACAAATTCCGCGGCGCTGGCATGGTTGATGACCGGTCCGGACTGGCTGACAATGCTGTAATCGTCGGGGAAGTCTGCGGGGCGGGTTTGCGCCCATTGGCTGATGATTTGCGCGGCGCGTTGAAAGCGCGAGAAGTTGTTGGAATCGCGCGCGTCGAGCGCCGGTCCCTGATTGACGGCAAGCGTCATTTGCAGCGGCGAAAGCTGCTCGTTGAGCGAATCCACTGCGATTGGGGCGTTGTTTTCAAAGAGGGTGACTTCTTCCGGTTTCAGTCCGGAGACAAAAATGCCGCGTGAGTCAAATACATCCAGCAGGGTGGAAACCTGCGGAAAAGCGGAGACATCGGCGGGGTATAGCTCCGCGTAGGCAAGGCTTTGCTGCCGCGCCGAGGCGGGCAGCGCGGGCAGCAAAGTGAAAATCAAAAAAACGAAAAGCAGTTTACGCATTCGAATCGAACACCAACGGCTGGTTGATATCCGGTTTGTTGGTTGTGTTGGTCAGTTTCATGTAGGTCAATGTCCATGCGGATTGAACATACGCGGTGATGACGCCGTTGAAGAAGATGATGACTGGAAGATAAAGCGCGGCGCAGGCAATACCCGCCCAAAGCAGCGCGGCGGTTTCAGCAGCCGCGCCAAAGATGATAGGCACAACCGCAATAAAAAGCGGAACGGCAATTACAAGTCCGACGATTCCGCTGCCAATGCCGAGAATGAGCGCCATGATAATGACGGCTCCGGGATTGTTTTTGACCACTTCCCAACCGCGTTTGAAACCGTCCATCATGCCCAAGTTTTCCAAAACAATTGCGTTGTTGGCTTGTTCCAGCGTGATGCCGATGGCAATCATGACGGGAATCAGGAGGCAGATGATTGGCAATACACAAAGAAAGCCGACGCCTGCGGTGAGAACGCCAACCAAAACCAGCGGAATGAAAATGGCGGCAATGGCAAGCCCGACGATGAGCGAAAGCCCAAAGACGCGCCAAAAATAGGGCATGCTTTCGCTCCACAGTTCGGCAAAGGACAGGTTTTCGGCGCCTTGTTCGGCTTTATATGCGCCTTTGATGAGGGCAATGCGTCCCATGAAACCGAGGGCGACAAACACGAGTGAAATGAGAAAGATGAAGATAATCAGCACAATGACAATCCACCAGTTTTCATCCAGCCATGCGCTGAATTGATTCATCTGCGAGCCAAATTGGTCCGTGCCGTTGCTGAAGCTTGAACCGCTGTTGCCGCTTCCGCCGCCGTTGCTGCGCGAGCAGCTGGCGAGGATGCCGAAAATCCACAAGACTTTATGTTTCCAAATAATTTGCCATGCGCGGGTGAGGATGTAGCCGAAATCGAAGTTCATGTTTGTCTCCTTTTGGGTGCGGGTTGGGAAGGTGGAAAGTTTGGCTTTAACTTTATTCCCATTCAATGGTGGCAGGCGGCTTGCTGGTAATATCATACACCACGCGGTTGATTCCTTCCACCTCGTTCACAATGCGGGTGGAGACTTTTGCCAGCAAATCATACGGCAGGCGCGCCCAGTCGGCGGTCATAAAGTCTTCAGTGGTGACGACGCGAATCGCGGCGGTTTCCTGATACGTCCGCTGGTCGCCCATTACGCCGACGGATTTAACAGGCAGCAGCGCCACAAAGGCTTGCGACGCTTTTCCGCCTTTGCCTAAAAATCCCTCTTTGAGAAGTTCCTGCTGCAGGATGTAATCTGCGGCGCGGAGTTTGTCCGCCCGCTCGCGGGTGACTTCTCCCAAACAGCGCACGGTCAGTCCGGGACCGGGAAACGGCTGCCGCCAGACAAGATTTTCACCCAGCCCCAAGGCTTCGCCTACAAGGCGCACTTCATCTTTGAATAAATAGCGCAGCGGCTCAACGAGTGAAAATTCCATGTTTTCGGGCAAGCCGCCCACGTTGTGATGTGTTTTGATTTTTGCGGCTTTGTTTCTATCCGGCGCGGAAGATTCCACCACGTCGGGGTAAATTGTTCCCTGCACTAAAAATTTTGGCTTGCCCAGTTGTTTGGCGTGTTTTTCAAACAGGCGGATGAATTTTTCGCCCACGATTTTTCTTTTCTTTTCCGGGTCGGTTTCGCCCGCCAATGCCGCAAAAAATTCATCGCTCGCGTCTATTGAAACCAGTTCCGCGCCCAAGCCGTCACGAAACGCGCGGACCACTTCTTCGCCTTCTTTGTAACGCATCAAGCCCGTATCCACAAACATGCAGACGAGCTGGTCGCCGATGGCTTTGTGAACGAGCGCCGCCGCCACAGATGAATCGACTCCGCCGGAGACGGCAGCCAGCACGCGCTCTTTGCCCACCTGCGCGCGGATTTTTTGCACGCTGTCTTCGATGATGGAGGCGGGCGTCCATTCCGCTTTGACGCCGCACACATCCAGCACAAAATGTTTGAGGAGTTCGATTCCGTTGGGGGTGTGATTCACTTCCGGGTGGAACTGTACCGCGTAGTATTTTCGCTTTTCATCGCCCATTGCCGCGTAGGGGCTGTTTCCGCTTTGGGCAAGCGGAACAAAGCCATCCGGCAATTGGGTCACTTTGTCGCCGTGCGACATCCACACTTTGGAGAGCGAAGCGGTAAGCGGGTTTGGCGCAAGCGTTTGAATTTCGGCGTGACCATACTCGCGCTGTGCGGAAGAATCCACTTTGCCGCCGAGCGCGTGCGTGAGCGCCTGCATTCCGTAGCAAATTCCCAAAATGGGCAAGCCGCTTTCCAAAATAAATTTTTGGATGTACGGCGCGTTTTCTTCGTACACCGATTTCGGTCCGCCGGAGAGGATGAACCCGCCGGGCTGGATGGACATGATTTTTTCACGCGGGGCGTCCCACGGAAAGAGCTCGCAATATACGTTCACTTCGCGCACGCGGCGGGCAATGAGCTGCGCGTACTGCGAGCCAAAATCAAGAATGGCAATGGATTGGGGCATGAGAATCACTAGTCCACAAACGTAATCTGTCCGTCATCCAGCGACTTAATGCAAGCCAGCGATTCCACCGGCACGCCCAGCGGATTCAAGGCTTCGCGCCCGCCTTCAAAGATTTTTTCAATCAATGCGCCAACGCCGACGATTTTTGCGCCGGAGGCTTCCGCCAGACGCGCCAAGCCGAGAATGGTCGCCCCGGTGGCGAGGAAGTCGTCAATAATCAACACCTTTTCGCCGTTGGCGAGGTATTCCGGCGAGACAATCAACTCCACCATGCGTCCTTTGGTATGCGATGGAGCAAGCGTTAGGTACACTTGGTCGGGCATGGTGATGGGCTTGGTCTTGCGCGCATACACCACCGGCAAGCCGAGATGAACCCCCGTGGTTAACGCCGGGGCAATGCCGGAAATTTCGGCAGTGAGAATTTTCGTCGCGCCGAGGTTTGCAAACCGTCGGGCAAATTCGCGCCCGCAGGCGTCCATCAGCGCCGGGTCCACTTGATGATTGACAAACCCGTCCACTTTCAAAATTCCCCCGCCCAATACGCGCCCGTCTTTCAAAATGCGTTCTTTTAGTTGCTGCATATTCTTCTCCATGTGATTGAATAGTCAAATTATAAGCCTGCTCAATCATAATACACACGGTCACAAACTGCGCTTTTCAATTTTCACAAACGCAATTTGTGACCGTGATGGGCCCGCGTGACGCGCAGCAAGTTGCCGCCTTCAAAAAGAATAGCGCGTTAGCCCGTTTTGAACTGCAGAGCCGCCGAGTTCGCAGAGTTTTTAACGAATTTCTCCGTGTCTTTGCGGTAAAAAATTAAGCAAGGGCGGCAACTTGCGTTAATTACATCGAAATATATTCTTTCAAGCTGTGTTCCACCGCATAGGCGGCGGCTTCGGCGCGGTTGTTCACATTCAGTTTGGAAAGAATGCTCGAAACATAATTTCGAACCGTGCCTTCGCCAAGAAACAGCGTTTTGGCAATTTCGCGGTTGGTTTTGCCTTCCGAAACCAGCAAAAGCACATGTTTTTCCTGCTGGCTCAAATGCGAAAACGCGGACGCTTCCTCTTCCTTTACTGCGCGGCGGACTTCTTGAAAGACGCGCTGCGTCACCGCCGGGTCGAGCAATGCTTCGCCGCGCCCAACCGATTCCAGCGCTTTGACCAAATCATCGCTGCCGATTTGTTTGAGGATATACCCCGAAGCGCCCGCGCGAATGGCGGAAAAGAGCATCTCATCCTCCGCGTAGGATGTGAGCATAATCACTTTGGTATTTGGGAACTGCGCCACAATTTGTTCGCAGGCTTCAATGCCCGAAACGCCGGGCAGGCGAATATCCATCACCGCCACATCGGGTTTCAATGCCGCCACCTGTTCCAACGCTTCGCGCGCCGAACCGGCTTCGCCCACCACCTCAAACTGCGGGTGGCGTTCCAGCAAAGACTTTAAGCCAAGCCGGACCACTTCATGGTCGTCCACTAAAATAATGCGTTGTTTTTTTGTTCGCATGGTTCACCTCTTAAATAAGAGCAGGTTGGTTTAATTTTACCCCGAACTCACGCTTTTGAGGTGTTCTTCAATATGCGCCAGATTGCGCTCCACCCACAATTGCAAGGTGAGCTCGCCGCCCAATGATTCATGGCGGCTCACCCGCGCCCATGCCCCGCCAGGCAGGCTGGAAAGCGTTTCGCATAATGCGTTGATGTGCGTTGTCAGTTCATTCAAAATATTTTCCAGCGGTTCGTCTTTATTGTAATGCGACTCCATCCACGCATCCGCGTCAAAATTTTGAAACAGCGGATTGTCCTCTTTCAGCGTTCGTTCAATCCGCATTCCGTACACCAGCGCGGCGACATCGCGCGTGTGCGACGCAATTTGATGCACTGTCCACATGCCTTCGGCTTTTTCATGCGCGCCGCGTGTTTTGCACGCTTCGGCAAATTCGCGCGCGGCGGCTTTCAGCCTTGCCAGCAGTTTGCTGCGATATTCAATCAACTCTTCCATTGTTCCTCCAAAATGGATATGACTTCCTCCGTAATGCGGGGTGAATTTTCCATCATGTGAACGCGAATCCCCAGCGGACGCAGTTCCGCATCCGCGCGGCGGCACAACTCCGCCAGCCCGGCTTTGCCCGTCAGATACGACGCGCTTTTTCCCTCCCGTGAATCAAGCGGCGCCCCGATGCCGATGATGACGCCTGAGCCTTTTTCGCGCATGACCCGCGCGGCGGATTGAATGGTTAAAAACGCGCCGGTCAAGTTCACATCCAACGCGCGATGCCAGTCCCACTCGTCCAGCGAAAGCAGCGACGCGCGCGGCTCAACCTCGGCGTGGTAAATGAGCGCGTCAATGTTTCCGAAGTCATCTTCCACGCCGTTCACCAGCGCCTGCGCGCCGACTTTTTTTGCCACGTCTTCAATATATGTTTTTGCTCCGCGAATTTCATCCGCAACCTGTTCCACGTTCATCGGCGAAATATCGTTCAACGCCAAAATTGCGCCGCGTTTGGCAAGTTCCCGCGCCAGCAATTTGCCCGCGCCTTTTCCCGCGCCTGTAATTAACACCACTTTGTTTTTCATTCCCGCCTTCATCCTCCGCACACTGGAATTGAATCTGTATTTACATTCGCGTTTAACGGCATTCCAAAATACGGCGTGGGGTCGTAGGTGTTTTCAATTTCCAGTTCGTTCAAGTATGTTCCAAACCCGCTGTCTTTGACGATGGAAATGTGCAAATGCACGCCGACGGGGTTGTTCGGGTCGCCGGAGTAATTGCCCTGATAGCCGAGGAAAGCGCCCTCTTCAACAAACACTTCCGAGACGCCGGGCGGGAACGAATCCGAAATATATGAGTCGCCTGCGGGACCTGCCATGTGCGTGTAATACACCCAAATTTGACGCGAAGGCTGAAGCGGGTCTTTTGGCACGCGGATGATGACCGAGGATTTCCAATCCGCTTGGCGGGTGAGGTAACCCGGATACGCGGCGAAGACCGGGGTGACGCCCACATCCGTCCCCGCGAAAATATCCAGCCCGGAGTGACGGTGCCCGGGGCGGAAGGAGTCATCCCAGATGAATCCGACCAGCCCGTCGGTGGGAAACGCGAAAGGCGCGCCGCCGCAGCGCTGCCCGGCTTTCATTATCAGTTCCGGGCGCGAGGATGGGTTGCGGATGTATTCAAATACCTGCGCGCTTCGCGCGGTTGT
>DAOTZP010000149.1:0-11283 GCA_034434265.1 Anaerolineales bacterium
TACAAACCTGCGGGCGCGGAAAATTTGCCCGCCGAATTTTTGGGCGCGGATAACCTGTGGACGGGACTCACCCGCCGCGCGCGCGTGATTATGTATAACAAGGATTTGGTTGCGGAAAGCGAAGCGCCAACTTCAATTTTTGATTTGACCGATGAAAAGTGGAAAGGGCAAATTGCGGCGGCTGGCTCCACCAACGGTTCGATGCAGGCGCAAATTGCCGCCATGCGCCAGTTGCTTGGCGATGAGCAAACCGAAGCGTGGCTGAACGGTTTGATTGCCAACGATGTGACGTTCTTCGGCGGGCATACCGATGTGCGCAAAGCCGTCGGCGCGGGCGAGTTCAAACTTGGTTTGGTTAATCATTATTATTTCTATTTGCAGCAAGCCGAAGGCAGCAACGTGGGAATCATCTTCCCCGACCAGGCGGAAGGGCAGATTGGCTTAATCACCAATGCGACTGCCGCCGCGGTGGTGAACAACGCGCCGAACAAATCCGCCGCGCAAGCCTTTTTGGATTTTCTCGTCTCCCCCGAAGGGCAAAAATTATTCGCCGAGCAGAATTATGAATATCCGCTGCTGGCGGGCGTGGCATTGAAAGAAGGCGTGCAGCCGCTGGATTCCTTCCGCTTTGCGGATGTGGACGTGGCGAAAGCCGCCCTCGATTTCAACGCGACCTTTGATTTGATGGAGAAGGTCGGGCTGCCGTAAAAACGGCTTTACCGCAGAGTCGCGGAGGATACAGAGAAATCCATTAAGAACTCCGCGAACTCTGCGTCTCTGCGGTTCACAACAAGAATATTTGCCGCTATATTTTTAAGGCGGCAACTTGAGTTACTTATCCTCTCTTCATTCAACTTTGCTACAATCGCCCCGATGACTCAACTGCAAACCGCGCAAGCAAAATCATTTTCACAACATAAACTTCGCGCAAAGCCCATCAGCCTGCGGCTGCTCCTAGCCGCCGGATTGGTGGCATTGTTTGTTGCCGTTCCGCTGGTTTATATTTTCATCCGCGCCATTGGTGCGGAAGCGGAAGCATGGGAAAGATTATTACAAACGCGCATTTGGAAACTGCTTGGCAACACGCTGCTGCTTGTGGCTGCCGTCACGGGCGGAGCGCTGCTCACCGGCGCGAGCATGGCATGGCTGACCGAGCGCACCGACCTGCCGGGCAAAAAAATCTTCCGCTGGATGCTGGCGATGCCGCTTGCCATCCCTGCTTATATTGGCGGCATTGTTCACCTTGCCATGCTGCGTCCGCGCGGCGGGATGATTCCGCGCGCGCTGGAATCCATCTTCGGCGAACCGATTGCCACGCCAAGCCCGCTGGGGTTTTGGGGCGCGGCGTTCATCCTCACGTTGTTTACTTATCCCTACGTTTATTTATTAAGCGGCGCGGCGTTTCGTTCTTTGCACGCCTCTCTGGAAGAAGCGGCGCGCACATTTGGGCGCACGCCTCTGCAAACGTTGTTTCACGTCACCTTGCCCGCCTTGCGTCCCGGCTTGACTGCGGGCGCGCTGCTTGTGGCGCTGGATATTCTCGCGGAATATGGAACAGTGGCGTTATTGCGTTATGAGACATTTTCCTCCGCGATTTTTATTCAACTTTCAGGAAGATATGACCGTTCCGCCGCTTCTGTCTTAAGTGGAATTTTGGTCACGCTGGCGATTTTGATTCTGTGGGGCGAGATTCGCCTGCAAGGTCAGGCGCGCTTCACCCAAATGGGAAGCGGGTGGCGACCCGCGCCGATTCTTCCGCTGGGCAGGTGGCGCATCCCCGCGTTTTTGCTCGCGCTGGGAGTGGTCTCTGCCAGTCTGCTCGTTCCGTTTTTTGTTTTGCTCTTATGGAGCGTGCAAGCCTTTCTTGACCCGCAAACGCTCGCATCCATTTTTACCACAGGCTCTCAAGGCTTTGGCAGTTATGTGTGGAACAGCTTGTGGAGTTCGAGTCTTGCCGCGCTGATTGCCGTGACGTTATCTTTGCCTGTGGCGCTGCTTTCCATTCGCTATCCCAGCCGCGTTTCAAAATTTATTTCGCGGCTTTGTCAGGTTGGCTATGCCATCCCCGGCGTGGTGATTGCGTTGAGTTTGGTGCTGCTCATCAATCGCGGGTTTCCTTTTTTGTACGGCACGCCGCTGGTGGTGGTGATTGCGTATGTGCTGCGCCACATGCCGCAAGCCGTCCGTTCAAGCGAATCTGCGCTTGGGCAGCTTTCGCCATCGTTGGAAGAAGCCTCGCGCACGCTGGGGCGCACGTCGCTGCAAACTTTGTTTCAAGTCACGCTGCCCTTAATTTTGCCGGGACTGCTGGCGGGCGGCTCGCTGGTTTTTCTTACATCCTTAAAAGAATTGCCAGCCACCTTATTGCTTCGCCCGCCCGGGTTTGATACACTTGCCGTCCGCGTGTGGGTTTGGGCAGGCGAAGGCTTTTACCAGCAAGCCGCGCCCGCGGCGCTTTTACTCGTTTTGGTTTCCGCATTACCGTTATACTTTCTTTTACGCCGGGAGCAAATCTTCAAATGACCACGCTTCAAGTTCACAACCTGTTCAAAACCTTTCACGGGGCGAATCAATTTGCCGTGAACGATGTTTCCTTTGATTTAAGCGACAACGAAATTCTCGCGCTGGTCGGTCCAAGCGGATGCGGCAAGACAACCACGCTGCGACTCATCGCGGGGTTGGAACGCCCCGACGCGGGAACGATTCAACTGGGCGGGCGAATCCTCGCCTCCGACTCAATTTTCGTCCCGCCGGAACAGCGCGGCATGGGCATGGTCTTTCAGGACCACGCGCTCTTTCCGCATTTGACGGTGTACGACAACATCGCCTTTGGTCTGCGCGGAAAGCCCGCCGCCGAAATAAAAAAAACCGTCGGCGAGATGATGCACCTTGCGGGGCTGCTTCCGCACGCGCGCAAATATCCGCACATGCTTTCGGGCGGTGAACGTCAGCGGGTGGCTTTGGCGCGCGCGCTTGCGCCGCGTCCCATACTTTTGTTGATGGATGAGCCGTTCAGCAGCCTCGATGCGGACCTGCGAGTTGAAATCCGCGAGTATGTGCGAAAGATTCTCAAGTCCATGCAGGCGACGGTTATCTTCGTCACGCACGACCAGGATGAAGCCTTGTTTATGGGGGACCGTCTCGCGGTGTTGAACAAGGGCAGGCTTGAACAAATTGGCGCGCCGGAGGAAATCTTTCATCAATCACAGACGCATTTTGTCTCCGAGTTTATGGGCGACAGTGATTTCATTCGCGGAACGATTACAACGGACGGCATTCAAACCGAGTTGGGCAATTTGGCGCAGCGGACGGAGCTTCCGCTTGGAGCTGTTGTGGAGGTTGCCCTCCGCGCGGATGACGTTTCGTTTGAAGCCGACGAGCAGGGCAACGCGGTCATTGCGGAGCGATTCTTTCGCGGCGCGTTTAACCTGTATCGTTTGCGGTTAAGTTCCGGGCAAATCGTTCACGCATTCAGCGACCATACAAAAATCCTGGCGGCGGGCAGCAAAGTCCGCGCGCGCATCAGCGCCCCACATCCGCTGACGGTATTTGAAAAAGGAAATTTAGCGCGGGGATGAATATTCCCCGCCCGCCTGTATAATTATTTCATAATTCTAACCCAAGTTGCTACCCTTGCTTAATTTTTACCGCAGAGGCGCGGAGGATACGGAGAAATTCATTAAAAACTCTGCAAACTCGGCGGCTCTGCGGTTCAAAACAGGCAAAATCCTTCTTCCCTTTTGAAGGCGGCAACTTGCATTAATTCTATGTACTGCCGTAGAAAAATCCTCCTTGCCTTGATTGAAGTTTTTGGCGGCAGTCTGCAAAACACAGATTGCGAAAAACTTCTGTTTAACTTCTGCCAGCAGACAGGCAAAAATCACTATGACTTTTTCCCTTACAAGTACGCCGCGTTGCGCCAAACCCGTTTGTGATTATTGGCGTGTTTTATCCGCCACAATCAAATCAGTTATCCTTGCTTTGATTAAGAGAATCCGCTTCGAGCGGGCACCGTAAACATAGCGCAGGTGATTCATCCTCGTGCGGGGTCTAGAGTAAATTTAGATATATTGCAAAAATACAAAAAAACTGATATATTGAACTCAATATGTCATTTGAGCCAACATATCCGCACAGATTGGCGCCCCTCCCGCCTCAAAAAGCCATCGCAAACACAGATTTTGGCGACCTCTTAATCAAGGCGCGTGTGGAGTTGGCGGAACTCAAAGGCGCGTGCGGGCAAATTCCCAATCCGCTTTTGCTCATGTCGCCTGCCGTCATCCGCGAGTCGGTTGCCAGTTCCAATATCGAGAATATCAATACGACTCTGGCTGATGTGCTTCAATGGCAATTGTTTCCGGAAGCGGAACAACGCCAGCCTGACAAGGAAGTGTTGCGCTACCGCGAAGCCATGAATTGGGGATTTGAAAATCTGGAAAAATACGCGCTGTCTTCGCGGCTTATCACAGGGATTCAGGCGCGATTAATGCCCGATGGAAATGGGCAATATCGCCGCGAACAGAACCGGATTGCCAACCTTGCCAGCCGCGAAAGTTTATACACTCCGCCGATTGCAAGCGACATTCCCGACTTAATTGGAAATTGGGAAAATTACGCCAACAATCTGGATGATTCACTTGACCCCTTGATTCGCGTCATCATTTCTCATTACCAATTTGAAGCCATTCATCCCTTCCGCGATGGAAACGGCAGGACGGGGCGCATCCTGATGATTCTGCAACTCATTCAATATGGCTTGCTCCAATTTCCCGTTCTGTATATCAGCGGATATATTAATCAGCATCGTTCGGATTATTATCGTCATTTATTGGCTGTTACCAAAGAACAGAACTGGCACTGGTTTATTGAATACATGCTTGAAGGTTTTTATAGTAAAGCCAGGGAAACCCGCGAAGACCTGAAAAAAATAACAATTCTTTTTGAGCAAATCAAAGACCATATCAAAACAGAAAATAAAAAGATGTACGGGCTTGGACTTGTTGAAGCCCTGTTTAAGTATCCTGTTATTACGCCAACAAAACTTGCCAGCGAATTGAATATGCACTACACAACCACCAGCAGGTATCTTATTCAACTTGCGGGAATGGGAATTTTGAAAGATACAAAATTTGGGAAGCATCATCTTTTTGCAAATCACAAATTGCTCAAAATATTGAACAAGTCAGCGTAGCATGTGCGGCTAACGCGCGCGGCAAGTCTCGCTCATCTGATACAATATGCCCCAACCAATTACCAATCACCAATTACCAATTACCAACTCCACCAACCATGTCCAACGAAACCACCCAAGTCATCTACTCCATGAACCGCGTGGGCAAGATTGTCCCGCCCAACAAACAAATCCTGCGCGACATCTCGCTCGGCTTCTACTACGGCGCAAAAATCGGCGTGCTGGGACTCAACGGCGCGGGCAAATCCACCCTGCTGAGAATCATGGCGGGCGTGGACAAGGACTACATCGGCGAAATCGCCATGTCCAAAGGCTACACCGTCGGGCTGCTCGAGCAGGAACCCAAACTCGACGAAAGCAAGACCGTTATCGAAGTCGTCAAGGAAGCGGTGCAGCCCATCGTGGATATGCTCGCGCGCTTCGATGAGGTCAACGCCAAATTCGCCGAACCCGACGCGGACTTCGACGCGCTCGTCGCCGAACAAGCCAAACTGCAAGAGGAACTCGACAAGCACGACGCGTGGAATCTTGACAGCCGCCTCGAACTTGCCATGGACGCGCTGCGCTGTCCGCCGGGCGATACGCCCGTCAAAGTCTGTTCGGGCGGAGAAAAGCGCCGCGTCGCCCTCACCCGCTTATTGCTCACCGAACCCGACATCCTCCTGCTTGACGAACCGACGAATCATCTCGACGCGGAATCCGTCGCGTGGCTCGAACATCACCTGCGCGATTACAAAGGCACGGTCGTCGCCGTCACGCACGACCGCTACTTCCTCGACAACGTCGCGGGCTGGATTCTCGAACTCGACCGCGGCTACGGCATCCCCTACAAGGGCAACTACTCCTCGTGGCTCGAACAAAAGCGCGAGCGCATCCGCCTCGAAGAGAAAGCCGAATCCAAACGTCAAAAGACGCTTGAACGCGAGCTCGAATGGATTCGCATGTCGCCCAAGGCGCGTCAGGCAAAGGGGCAGGCGCGCGTCGCCGCTTATGAAAAACTGCTCTCGCAGGAAACCGAAAAACGCCGCGAGGACCTGGATATTTACATCCCGCCCGGTCCGCGGCTGGGCGACGTGGTGTTTGAATTTGACAAGGTCACAAAGAGCTACGGCGATAAATTGATTCTGGAAGAATTCTCCGCGACGATTCCGCCGGGCAGCATTGTCGGCGTTGTCGGACCGAACGGCGCGGGCAAAACGACCCTGCTCAAGATGATTATCGGCGCGGAAAAACCCGACAGCGGGACCGTCAAAATCGGGGAGACGGTCAAACTCGCCTATGTGGACCAGTCGCGGACTCTCGACCCGGAAAAGACCGTCTATGAAGAAATCTCGCAAGGGCAGGAGACTCTCGAACTGGGCAAGCGCAAAATCAACGCGCGCGGATACTGCTCCTCGTTCAACTTCATGGGCAGCGACCAGCAGAAGAAAGTCGGCATCCTCTCCGGCGGGGAACGCAACCGCGTTCACCTCGCCAAGACCCTCACCGAAGGCGCGAATGTGATTCTCCTCGACGAGCCGACCAACGACCTCGACGTGAACACCCTCCGCGCCCTCGAAGAAGCCCTCGAAGAATTTGCAGGCACAGCGTTAGTCGTCTCTCACGACCGCTGGTTCCTCGACCGCATCTGCACGCATTTGATAGTGTTTGAGGACGACTCCCAAGCCAAGATGTATATTGGAAATTGGTCAGACTATGAGACGATGATGCGCGAGAAGTATGGGAAAGATTTGACTCCGCATCGGGTGAAGTATAGAACGTTGAAGAGATAAACTCAATTATGTCATTCTGAGCGGAGCGAAGAATCTCTACGACAATCTTCGAGACCCTTCGCTATCGCTCAAGGTGATATACTCTGCAACTATGCTCGAACTCACCACCCAAAACTTCCAGCCTGAAATCCTCGAAAGCGACAAGCCTGCGCTCGTCTACTTTTACTCACCTGTCGGCTGCGCACCCTGCAAGATCTTATCCCCCGTTGTCGAAAAACTGGACGCCGAATGGAACGGCGCGATCAAGGTGGGCAAACTCAACATCTACCCCAACATGACCATCACGCTCAAATATACAGTGATGACCGCGCCAGTGCTGATGCTCTTTATAAAGGGCGAACCTGTTATGCGGCTTCAAGGCTACCATCCACGTGAAAAAATCCTCGCTGAAATGAATCCGCACGTCGCCGAAGCATGATTCTTCATCGGCAACTGGTCCGATTACGAGACGATGATGAGGGGAAAGTTTGGGAAGGATTTATCCCCCCCATAGATTCAAATATAGAACCTTGAAACAATAACACTGTATTGGAGAACTATGCAAAACAAAAAAACGATTTTATTGATTTCTTCATTGCTGATGCTTCCCATCACCTATTTTTGGGTTCAATTCACCACTTCGTCATTCGGCGCGAAGTGGGGATATATCACAGGGCTGGCTGGATACTGGGTTTATTGCCTCATCATTGCTGGGTTGGTCTCTGCTGGAAACATGGCTTACTTTAAAAGTTTGTGGAATAACCAAAATAGCGGAAAATATATCAAGCGGATTTCCCTGCTTGCCTTTATGCCAGCGTTGGGATTGTTCTTCGTTTCGTTCCTCCCTAATGTTGGGCAGTTATCTTTATCCACTGGCGTTTTGCTGGTTATCGTCGTTGCCCTGAACGGCTTCATCGAGGAATTGTATTGGCGCGGTTTATATCTCCTTGAATATCCTGAGAACTCGCGCATTGGATTCTTTCTCGCATCAATTCTATTTGGCTTGTGGCATATCTCGCTTTGGTTTGCCAAAGGTGTTCTTTATAAAGATGGATTCCTTGCCATGGTGGGCGGCGCATACGTTCTGGGATTGATTTGGACCTGGATTGCCCGCCTCAACGGGAATTTGAAAGTGGTCATTCCATCTCATATTCTTGTCAACCTTTTTGCGTTTACGGCATTATTTGTGGATAACGGTTTTTAGGTTAACATCGCAACTGGTCTGATTATGAGACGATGATGAAAGAAAAATTCGGCAAGGATTTGACTCCTCACAGAGTCAAATATAGGACGTTGAAGCGGTAAAGCAAAATTTATTTCGCTTCCCATTGCGGCATGAATGTTATGGAAGCAAACAAACCGTCCCGAAGGTTGCAGCCTTCGGGACGGTTGTTTAAACCCCTTGACTCTTCAGCAAAAACTAATATAATTAGAAAAAACTAATTATATTAGAAAAATGAAATCATCCACCTCCCCCCGCATCCAACAAAAGCGCGAAGCCGCCACCCAAGCCATTCTCGAAGCCGCGCGCGCCATCATGCGCGAAGAAGGCGTTGCCGCTCTCTCCATGCAGGAACTTGCCCGCCGCATGGACATGCGCGCGCCGTCCCTCTACAACTACTTCTCAGGCAAAATGGACATCTACGACGCGCTCTTTCGACTGGGGTTCAAACTGTGGGGCGAAGTTGTCCACAAAGCCGCGCAAGAATCGAACACCTTTCCAGAAGAAATCCAAAAGATTCTCGAAGGGTACATGACCTTCGCCATCGAAAACCCTGAACTCTACCAACTTTGCTTCGAGCGTCCCGTGCCTGGGTTCGTCCCATCGCAGGAGAGTCTCGATTTAAGTTTCAGCCTGCTCGAATTTTCCCGTCAGCGCGTGGAGAAATACAGGCGGCAACTGAACGCCACCCTCACCAGCGAGCAGATTGTGAATCTGATTATCGCCGTCTCGCACGGGCTGACCGCCATGCACCTTGCCAACGAGCCGCGCCTGCCCATCGGGGAGGGAAGGTTTGGGTCGCTGATACCAGCCGCGAGGTCCATGCTTGAAGCGGCTTTGATTGGAAATGCGTAAGCGACGTTCTCCTACGTCGCTGTTTTGCGCTAGAGAGCGCAAACTGCGCAAAGGATTCGTTATCAAATGATGAAACAAATGAACGCCTCCTCCCCTCTTTCGGATGTCCTCCCTGCCGAAGGCATTCCCTACCCTCATGCAGACGAAGCCCACCGCCTCTTAACCGACGCCTTTGCCCGCTTGCTGCGTCTCCTCGAATCTCTCCACCCCGACGATTGGTCCAAACCCACCCCCTGCACTGAATGGGATGTGCATGACATGGTGGCGCACCAGGCAGGCGGATATGTGAGCGGAGTGAGTTATGGAGAGATGTTGCGTCAATTCCTGCGCATTCCCAAACGCGGACAATTGCCCGAAGACGCCATCAATGCGTTGCAGGTGGGCGAGCGCAAACAGAGGACTCCCGCCGAACTCATTGCCGAGTTGAAGGCGGCGGGACCCAAAGCCATGCGCAACTGGGCGTACGGGTTCAACGCCGTCAAATGGATTCATGCGCCTCATCCCGTTGGCGGATTCATGTCGCTGCGTTACCTGATGTGGGTCACTCACAGCCGCGACACCTGGATGCACCGCCTCGACATCTGCCGCGCCACGAACCGTCCCTTTGAGCAGACGCGCGAACACGACGGGCGGATTGTGGAACTGGTGGTGCGGGACGCGGCGAAGAAGTTGAAGCCAAGACTCAACGACCGCGCCATCGCGCTTGTTTTGACAGGCACGGCTGGCGGGGCGTGGAAGATTGGGCAGGGCAAACCCGCCGCAAGGTTGGAAATGGACGCGCTCGATTTCAACATCTTTGTCTCGGGGCGGTATTCGTATGAAGAAGGCATGAAGCGGGCGCAGGTTTCGGGCGATACGGCGCTGGTCAACCGTATTTTCAAAAATTTATTGATTTTGTATTGAGGAGATGATGAAATGGACGCTTTATTGCTTCAACTTGGGATTGCCCTCTTCCTGCTCGGTTTGCTGACGGGGTTCGTTGTCCCCAAGTTCAAGAATCCCCGCATGGGGCTTTCCAGTCACATGGAAGGAGTCTTGAACGGCATGTTTCTGATGGCGCTGGGGCTGTTGTGGCAGAGACTTAACTTATCTGCCCTCTGGCTGACAGCCGCCTTCTGGCTCGCCCTCTATGGCACGTTTGCCAACTGGCTTGCCACCTTCCTTGCCGCAGCGTGGGGCGCGGGCTCGCTCATGCCAATTGCGGCTGGAGAGCACAAGGCTTCGGCGGGGAAAGAAGGCGTCATTCGGTTTCTGCTCTCCACAGTGGGGCTGACGATGGTGGCGGTATCGGTCATCGTGCTGGCGGGTCTGCGCGCCGCATGACGAAAACCGCGCTGGCAAAACCGCCGATTTTTATGGAGTTTTTGAAGCAATACCAGTTGCCGTATCGCCCTGCTCCACGAGCCTGTCAGCGAGTTGATGAAATTTGACAGATGGAAGTTTGGCTTACGGCGCATATCACTCAAACTGACTCAAGCGCTCATGCAGCATCTGGCTGACTTTATCGCGCGCGCCTTGTGCGGGATGAATAACCCGACAGAGATGATATCGCTCTCTGCAAAGAAGGGCATCTCACTGGTTATACCCAACGCGGGCAAAGTCATCCACGAAGCGGCGATGAGGATGCGCTTCCGCGCCAAACAGGAAAATTTCATTGACCTGATTCACGTCTATCCCACCATGGTGGAGGCGTTGAAAATTGCCGCGATTTCGTACTTCAAAGACCCCGCCAAACTCTCGCGCTGCGCAGAGAGGAAAAAAACGTCCCGAAGGTTTGCGAGCCTTCGGGACGTTTGCTTCATGAAGACATTGCCGCTGGTATCCTTTGATAGAGAAACTCCCGCATGTCGCCAGATTGCCGTCCCGATAAATTTCCCACACCCAGTCGTCGGAATAAGGTTGGCGCCAGGGCCGCGCCCAAAGTTGCCCCGTTGCATCCACCAGAATGCTGTCTGGATAGTCTTCCGCCGATATGACCTCCGCCTTTGTCTGCGAGCGCAGGTAACTTCCCATGCGTACATGCCGGCAGTCTGGGCTGCAATGAATAAACCAAACAGAGCGAGAAAGACCTTTTTTAACATCATGCCTCCTTGATACGCATGGGGGGATGATTCGCGGCTGCGCGCTTCCGCTTCAATACGCTTAACGCAAATTACCGCCTTCAAAAAGAGCAGCGAGTTCGCTTGTTTTGAACCGCAGAGCCGCCGAGATAGCAGAGTTCTTAATGAATTTCTCCGTGTCCTCCGCGCCTCTGCGGTAAAAAT
>DAOTZP010000150.1:0-13048 GCA_034434265.1 Anaerolineales bacterium
TGCTGACGAAAGGGCTGGAAGACAGGCGATAAATGTCGAAACTAAAAATAATTTTGCTGGCTGCGGCAACAGCGGTTTTGTTTTACATTCTCTTGAATGTTTTTGCGCATCTGGATATGGGCAGGGACTGGAGAATTACATACCGCCCCGCCGCATTGGAAATGATGCATGGAAGGTCGCCCTACGGCGTTAAGGTGTTTTATGCCGCGCCGTGGTCGTTGATTCCTTTAATTCCTTTTGCGGCGCTGCCTTATGAAATCAGCAATGTTGGCATATTTTTGTGCGGGCTTTGCGCTTTTGCCTACATTGCATATAAATTAAATGCAAAGCCCGTTGGCATGATTTTGTTTTTGCTTTCCGCCGCTGTGGTTGGATGTTTGCTCAATGGCAATATTGAATGGATGCCGCTGCTTGGGCTTGTGCTTCCGCCGCCTGTTGGTTTGATTTTCGCCGCAACAAAGCCGCAAGTCGGCATTGGCATTATGATTTATTGGTTTTTTCATATTTACCAAACAAAGGGAATGTGGGAGACGGTAAAAGCGTTTTTGCCGCTTGCTTTGCTTACGCTGCTTTCATTCTGGATGTATGGCTTTTGGATTTCAGGCTTTCAACGCACGCTGGAACAAAGCCAAGCCAGCCCGTTTGATTACAACCTGAGCGTTTGGCCCCATGGAATTTTTGCGGGTTTGTGGCTTTTGTATAAAGCCATTCAAAATAAAAATATACGCGCTGCCACGGCAGCCTCGCCTTTTCTTTCCCCTTATGCGCTTCAATATACTTGGGCGGCTGTTTTGCCCGCTGTCATTCATGCGCCTGTGGAGCTGTTTATCGTCTCTTTTGGTTTGTGGATCCCTGTTATTTTAAGATTTATCGGGTAATTGGCAGGGAAAAACAGATTCTTGCGCCTGTGCCTGTATTGGCATCCGCCCAAATTCTTCCGCCGTGCGCTTCCACAATGGCGCGCGCAAGGTAAAGCCCCAGCCCCGCGCCTTTGGTGTGTTTCACCGCGTTGGTTGAACGATAAAACCGGTCAAAGATGTATGGCAGGTCTTTTGCGTCAATGCCTTTGCCTTCATCGCTCACGCATACAATGACCTGGTCGGGGCGCAGCGTGCCATTGATTTCTATTTTCCCCTCCGGCGCATACTTCAGCGCGTTGGAAACAAGATTGGACAACACCTGCTCAATGCGCGTTTCATCGCCGATGATGATGGGAAAATTGGCGGGAAAGTTCGCGCTTAATTGATGTCTGGGCGCTTGTGAGGCGAATCGTTCCACCACCCGCGCGGCAAGGTTTGGAAGCGAAACATCCGACTGATTCAGGCTGAGTCCGCCCGCTTGCAGGCGCGAAGCGTCGAGCAAATCGTCCACCATTTTGGAAAGCCTGTCCGCTTCTTCTTCAATCACCGCCAGCGATTCGTTCATGGTGCGCTTGTCCCATTTGGCGTCATCGCGCCGTAAGGTGGAGGCATAGCCCTTAATCAACGCAACGGGCGTGCGTAGTTCGTGGCTGACAATGGAAATGAATGTCGCTTTGATTTCATCCGCCGTGCGGAAGTGGGTAATATCGCGCACGCTGACAATGATGTTGCGTAGTTTGTTTTGCTCCGAAAGCAGCGGAGCGTATGTAATTCCCACCGGCAGGGCAGTCGGCGTGGAGCGTGATAAGTCTCCCTCCACATATAACGTGGCATTTGGCGTGAGGGGCCAGTTTTGCGTGTTTATCGCCTCTTCGAGGGTTGCGCCTTGCGGCTCTTTCTTCCAGCGGATGATTTCTTCATGTCTCTTGCCGACGATTTGCTCGCGGGAAACGCCGTACATTTTTTCAAAGGCGGCGTTGCACCGCTCCACTACGAGATTGGCGTCAAGGATGAGAATGCCGTCCGCGGCGGAATCCAACAGCGCGTCCAGCCTTTGCTTTTCGTAGGAAACCTGCCCGTAAAGCTGCGCGTTGAAGACCGCAATGGCGGCTTGGTCGGCGAAGGCTTGCAGCAGCGCGCGGTCGTTGGGCGTGAATAAATCGGCATAGTTGCGGAAGATGAAAATTACGCCAATGACATTTCCCTGCGCCACCAGCGGCAGCCCCGTGCCGTTGAGCAGCCCCATGCTGGCGGTGTAGGTGAGTTCTTTCAACATGCGGTTGAGCTCCACTACATCCAGCTCGCTGACCACTTCTTCTTCCAAAAGCGGTTCAAGGTAACTGAGAAACGCGGGGGCGATTCCGTGCGCGGCGGAAACCCGCCAGCCTTCCGTTTGTTTTAAGGCAATCAATCCCGCCTGACCGGCGAGCATTTCAATGGAGACGCGTAAAATCCGCGCGAGCAGTTTTTCAAGGTCGAGTTCTTGCGTAAGCAGGCGCGAAATTTCCAGCAGATAATCCCGCTGGCGGACGCGAAAGTCGGGGAGGAGGTTGGAAGGGAGCATGTCAGTTATCGGTTATTGGCTGCCAGTTATCGGTTGTCATCCGCCAGTATATCATTGCCGTGTTTGAATTTTATCAACAAATGCGGGTACAATTTATTCATGGTAAAACTTGCCCCTTCGATTCTTTCCGCTGATTTTGCCCGTTTGGAGTCTCATGCGCGCGAGGCAATCTCCGCTGGCGTGGACTGGCTGCATATTGACGTGATGGACGGTCATTTTGTTCCGACGATTAGTTTTGGCTCGCTAATTGTTTCGGCATTAAAACCGTTGAGCGCGGAAACAGGCGCGATATTGGATGTTCACCTGATGGTGACGAATCCCGATTCGCTGTTGGATGAGTTTGCCCGCGCAGGCGCGAACATCATCACCGTGCAGGTGGAGGCGTGTGCGCATTTGCATCGCACGATTCAGCGCATCAAAGATTTGGGGTGCAAGGCGGGGGTGACGCTCAACCCGGCGACTCCGCTTGCCATGCTTGAAGAAATTTTGCCCGAAGTGGACCTCGCGCTGGTGATGTCGGTCAACCCCGGGTTTGGCGGGCAAAGTTATATTCCATCCAGCACTGCGAAAATCCGCCGTTTGCGAAAGATGCTTGATGAAATAAAATCATCCGCCTGGCTGCAAGTGGATGGCGGCGTGAAGCCTGATAACGCGAAAGAAATTGTTGCGGCGGGAGCAACTGTGCTGGTGGCAGGCAGCGCGGTATTTGGCGGCAAAAAGCCGGTTGCGGAGAATGTGGCTGAGTTTAAGAAAGCGATTGCTTAAAATCAATCTCTTGGCAAAATTTCATAATAAACCTGCGGCTGTTTTCTTTCCACCGTTTGTTCGGCGGCGAGCGCAAGGCGCAGCAGGGTTGTTTCATCCCATGCTTTGCCGATTGCCTGCAATCCAATCGGCAGACCTTTTTGGGTGTATCCAACGGGGAATGAAATGGCGGGCAAGCCAGTAAGATTGGCAGCGGTGACAAAACGCATGATTTCGACCGTGCTGCTCAAATCGGATTCGCCTTGCGGCAGCGCTGCGGGTTTGATTTCGGGCGCGGCAATTGCCGTGGATGGGGTGAGAATCACATCCGCCAGTTTGAACGCCTCTGCAAAGTGATTCATCATCCGCGTGCGAATCCGCTGGGCGGTGATGTAATCCGTTGCGGTGAATTGGCGCGCCAGCGCAAGGTTGATTCTCACGTCCAAGCCGTGTTTGCGGTGATGTTCGTTGTATGTCGCTTCCATCGCTTGCGCCATTTCGCTCAAAATGGTGACGCTGTGCGCCACGCGGTTCGCTTCAAGGTTTGGAATTTCAACTTCAACAATTTCGCATCCCATTGTTTCATAGTGTTTCAGCATGGCTTCGCAGGCTTCTACAATTTCTTTTTCAGCGTGATTGAACCATTCCCGGTACACGCCGAGTTTCATTCCTTTCAGGTTGAGGTTGTTCCATCCTTGCAGGGTTGGTAAAGGCTGGTGAAGCGAAAGCGGGTCTTGCGGGTCGGGACCTGCCATGAAGGCGTAGAGCAGCGCCGCGTCTGTTACCGAGGCGGCAATGGGACCGATGTGCGCCACGCTCCAATCCAGCGGAAACGCGCCCGCCTCGCTGATTCTGCCGAATGTGCATTTCAAACCGACCACACCGCAAAACGAGGCGGGGATGCGAATGGAGCCGCCGCCGTCCGCGCCGATGGCGGCGGGAACAAACCCGGCTGCCACTGCGGTTGCCGAGCCGCTGGAACTTCCGCCCGTAAAATGGTTCGCGTTGTAGGGGTTGCGGGTTGTGCCGTGATGCGGGTTCAATCCCGTTACGTTGATTCCAATTTCGTGCATGTTGGTTTTGCCAATCAGCAATGCGCCTGCTTCGCGCAGCCTTGCAACAACGGTTGCGTCCTGCTGGGCGGGTTCTTTGCTAAGAAAGGACGTTCCAACGGTGGTGGGGTAGGGCGTCATATCCATTTCGTCTTTGACCGCAATCGGAACGCCGTCCAGCACGCTGAGCGGTCTGCCGTCTTTGATGCGTTTTGTGGAAGCGCGCGCCTGCCGCATGACTTCATCCGTGTAAATGGCGATGAATGCTCTTAACGGCGCGGGAGTGGAATCGCTTTGTTTGACGGCGTCCAACACTTTTCGCGCCACTTCTTCGGGTGTGGTTTTGCCCGTGCGATATGCTTGCGCGTATTCAATAATGCCTGCAAAGTGGAATCCTCTTAATGGAGAAACTTTTTGCGGCAGTTCATTTTGCGGCACAGCCGCAGCCCCAGTTTGCATGTTGCCTGTGTGGTGTATGGGCAGGAAGGTTGGGTTTTCTTCAAAGCTTTGTTTGCGCAGCCAGTTCAGCCCCGCGCTTTCAAACAGGCTGGGTGTCAGCAGCCCTTTGAGCGGTCCTTCCACAGCGGAGGCAAATAATTTCAGCGCGCCGCCCGCAAGGTAGGGAAGTTTGACAGATTTGAGGTCATACACATTGCTCATCGAATTCACCTAATCGCATTTGGAGGTTTTTTATATGCTGCAAAGAAAGGCTGCGAAGATTTTTGTTTCTATGAAATTACCAGCACTTTTGACCCGTAGATTTTACCTTGCTTTATTTCCAGCAAAGCATTGTTGGAATCTTGCAATTCATATTCCTGAAATTCAGGCTGAATGTTTGCCCGCGCGGCAATTTGCAAAAATTCGCTTACATCCGCGCGCGTGACGTTTGCCACGCTTTTGATTTCTTTTTCCATCCACAAATGTTCCGCATAACTTAAATCCATCAGCGCGGATTTGTCGTGTTCTTCTTTGCGAATGGCATTAATCACCAGCCTGCCGCCCGCTTTTAATGCTTTTAACGCGGCAAGGTCGGGCAGCCAGACGGGCGTGGTATCAATGATGCTGTCTAAAAATTCGGGCGGGGATTGTGTAATTTCGCCAACCCATTCCGCGCCAAGCGAGAGCGCAAGTTCCCTTTCGCGCGGGTTGCGGCTGAATACATAAATTTTGGCATGGGGAAACTTGTGCTTGGCGAGTTTTAACACCAAATGATTTGACCCGCCAAACCCCATTAAGCCAAGCGCTTGCCCGTTTTGTAAATTGCTTAAGGTGAGCGAGCGATGACCGATTGCGCCGCCGCATAACAACGGCGCAACTTGTGAATCGGAAAGTGAATCGGGAATGGGATAAACGGAAGACGCGCGGGCGGTCATATATTCGGCGTAGCCGCCGTTTACGTCGCGTCCGGTGGCTTTGAAGCGCGGGCATAAATTTTCGCGCCCGCTTTGGCAAAATTCACATGCGCCGCAGGCGGAAGCAAACCACGCCACGCCCACGCGCTGTCCTTTGTTTTCGCCTTCTTCAATGATTCCCACCACTTGATGTCCGGGGATGACGGGCAAATGCGGCGGGGGAGTGCGCCCGCTGATGATATCCAGCTCGGTGTGGCAGACGGCGCAGCGCGTGACGCGGATGAGGACTTCGCCCGGGTCGGGGGTTGGGATGGGGAGGTGAGTCAACGCCAGGGGCGGCGAATCCGTGTCCCAATCTCCCAGGCGGTGAAGTTGCATGGCTTTCATTGCAAAGATGCCAGCACGTCCTGTATGCGCGCTTCCACATGCTCGCGGTTGTGCAAGCCGTTCCACGCGAGGATGTAACCGCCGTTTTCAAGGCGCGCTGCGCGAATGGGAAGATGGTCGGGCGCGCCTTTGGTTCCCCAATTTTTTTCTATCTTTTCCAGCCCGGATTTTGCCGCCCAGTTATCGTTGCGTTCCGCCACTTTGGTTTGCCAAGCTTGCAGCCAGCCCTCTTCAAATGAAGTTTGCGGGGGAAAGTA
The DNA here is from genome assembly GCA_034434265.1 of Anaerolineales bacterium. Classification (GTDB taxonomy): domain Bacteria; phylum Chloroflexota; class Anaerolineae; order Anaerolineales; family Villigracilaceae; genus Villigracilis. The sequence goes on from DAOTZP010000150.1 coordinate 6,217, forward strand.
AAAGCCGATGTAGTGGTAAAAGACGCGGTTTTTCTTTTCGCCGGCGGCGCGAATGCCGAGAATGAGCGTGTAAGGCATTCCTTCTTTCAGGTATCCATCATAACTGGTGACTTTGTAAAGTTTTTCGTAAATAAACGGCGCTTTGATGGGCGGCTCCACGCGCAGTTTATATTTTCCTTCTTTTAGAAATTCTTTCAGCCCGCCAATCATTTGCCTGTCGCGGAAATATAAATAAACAATGGAGGCAATGACCAGCGCGCCGAGAATAATGCTGAGGTCGAGCAAACTGACACCGAGATACATAAACACTCCTTACGCAGCTTGCATGAATAACTGCCTGCTACCCGCAAACACCGTCCGCTGAATACTGAACACTGAATACTGAATACTGAATACTGAATACTGAATACTGAATACTGAATACTGATTATCCCGTCCCAAACTGTCTGTCGCCTGCGTCTCCCAATCCCGGCACAATGTAGGCGCGTTCGTTGAGATGTTCATCAATGGCGGCGACGTAAATGTCAATATCGGGATGCGCGGTTTGCATGGCTTTGATTCCTTCGGGCGCGGCAATCAAGCCCACATATTTAATTTTTTGCGCGCCCCAGCGTTTCAGCACTTCGGCGGTGGCGGTGGCGGACCCGCCTGTGGCGAGCATGGGGTCGAGGATGATGCAAACTGAAACGCGCGGCTCAATGGGCAGTTTGTTGTAATACTCCACAGGTTTTAGGGTGTGTTCGTCGCGGTATAAGCCAATATGCCAAACTTCCGCGCCGGGCATCATCTCCCAAAAGCCTTCCACCATGCCCAAGCCCGCGCGTAAAATGGGAACCAGCCCGATTTTATCTTTCAGTTGATTGGCGGTCATTTTCGCCAGCGGCGTCTCAATTTCAACGGGAACGGTTGCGAGGTCTGCTGTGGCTTCATACGCCAAAAGTCCCGCTATCTCGCGGACGAGTTCGCGGAACTTTTTGGGTTCGGTGTTTTTATCGCGCAGGCGCGATAGTTTGTGAAGAATCAGCGGGTGTTTGGATTCGTGGACGTTGGACATGCTGAAAAGTCTCCTGATGCGGTGTGGTGTGTAAGTAACGCAAGTTGCCGCCTTCAAAAGGGAAGAAGGATTTTGCCTGTTTGACGCAGAGGGCGCAGAGTTTTTAATGAATTTCTCCGTGTCCTCCGCGCCTCTGCGGTAAAAATTAAGCAAGGGTAGCAACTTGGGTTAATTATAGCCTTGAAATTTACGCAACAGGAATGAGACTTTGGTTTTATTTTGACAAAAAGGATAAATAATGAATCGAAAGGCTTGCCCTTAAACGCAAAACAGCGCGCCCGTTGGGAAGCCGCATGGAAAACGGACTTCCCAATGGTGAGTATATTGCGCGGGCTGTAAACGAGCTCTTGTTGGTTAAAGTGAAACTCAGGGAAGGAAATCCCCAATCATGGAAAGCGCGAGTTTAATCGGGCGGATGTAGCCGATTTTATCGGTTTGGTTGAACACAATTTGGGTTGGCACGCCGATGAGCTCGCCTTTTTGGTTGATTGCCATTCCGCCGGAATTTCCCTGACTGATGATGGGACCTGTCTTAATCCACCCGTTTTTGATGTTATACATATCGTCATCGGAAAAGCCCGCCACTTCATCGTCAATGGCGGTGGGACTGTTGCCGCCCACGCCCGGATAGCCGATGATGGTAATCGGTTCGAGAATTTCCAACTCGTCTGAATTGCCGACTTTGATGAAAGGAAAGGATGTGTTTGCAGGCAAAGGCTCGTATGCGTCGCTTTTCTCGTTATACAGTTCGACGATGCGCAGCAAAGCAAGGTCAAGGTACGGGTCACTCTTGACCACTTCGGTGCGGTAAAACGTATCCGGTTCTTCCACAGGGCTGTTCCAGTTGATGCCGACCAGAATCAGCGGACCGCCCTTGTAGAGCATGTTTTTCATTTCACCAGTTTGTTTGCCCGCTTGCTGCGCCTGGGTTTCAGTGTAGCCGATGACGTGGAAGTTGGTCAGCACATATCCTTGCGGGTGAATAAAACTGCCCGAACCGGTGTAGTACGAGCTGTTTTCCCGGTAGTTTTGGTCCGGCGTGAGGATGAACGCAAGCGAGCGTAACGCCTGCTTTTTGATAGCGGCGACATCCGGCGTGGGTTCTGCGTTGGCGGTTTGATTGTTTCGGTAAAGAACGACGCCCAATATGGCAAAAACGCACAGGAACAGAATGGCGATTGTTCCAAACCCCAAACCTGTTACCCAGCCCCAAATGGATGAGGACTTTTTTTGCGGCGCGGCGGCAGGGTCTAATGGGGGCAGGGGTTTATCCGCCACGCGCAGCCGCAAAATGGTATTGCCAATGCGGATTTTATCCCCATGTTTGAGCGGCGTTTTTTCGGTGATGCGCTTTCCATTTACCCATGTGCCGTTGCTGCTGTTCAAGTCCGTAATGATTGGGCTGCCGTCGTGCAGTTCCACCTGCGCGTGAAACTGCGAAGCGCTGGCGTCGGCTTTAAGCGCAATGTCGTTGCTTTCATCGCGCCCGATTTTGATGACTTTGCTCAACCCAAATTCCGCGCCGTCGCTTCCGCGCACCAACGCCATCAGCGTTTTGGTTTCCCATGACATGGTTTGCATGGCTTTCGGTTCTTTTTCCACAGGGGCGGAGGCAGGCGCGCCGGCTGTTTGAAATGTGAAGACCGTTTCGCCAATGCGGATTTTGTCGCCGCTGCGAAGCACAACCGGCGCGGTCACCCGCTGTTCATTGACCCATGTGCCGTTGTTGCTATTCAAATCGGTCAGGGTCACTTTGCCGTCTGTTGCTTCAATTTCCGCATGGAGGCGTGAGGCGAGTTTATCCATCACTTGAATATGGCACTCGTCCAAACGCCCGATGGTCATCTTTCCTTCCAGCGGAATTTCCTGCCCGTTGGGATGAATGAATTTATTGGGGGTAGAGTTTGTCATGGTTTCTCCATTAAATTAAAAAAAAGAAAACGCCGGTTTGCCTGCTCCATTTGATTTTACAGCATAAGATATTTGAAGACAACCAAATCAAAAATTCTTTGCGTTTATAATACCCAAAATGCTTTGCCGCAATCCTGCAAATGGGGCATGTGAGAACGTCCGCTGCGTTGCTCGCCCAATTGCTGCGGCACGGCATACCCAAATCTCCATTTAATAAAAGGTGAATCATGACGGAGCAATTTACATTTGGCGGCGAAATTGTCTGGAAACCCGCGCCCGAAGATGTGGAGCGCGCAAACCTCACGGCATTTATGCGGCAGCATGGCATTGCCAACTTTGAAGAATTGATGAAAAAATCCACATCGGATATTGCATGGTTTACCGGCGCGGTATTGAAATTTTTGGATATTCAATTTTATCAACCGTATTCGCAGGTGGTGGATTTATCGCGCGGCATTCAATTCCCCAAATGGTGCGTGGATGGGAAGATGAACATCGTCCACAACTGCGTAGATAAGTGGACGACGGTCAATGGTCTATCGTCCGCCGTCATTTGGGAAGGGGAAGAAGGCAAGGTCGCGCAATTAACGTACAACGATTTATACAAAAAAGTCAATCAAACCGCCAACGCGCTTAAATCCTTGGGGCTGGGCAAAGGCGATGCGGTTGGTTTGTTTATGCCCATGACGCCGGAGATTGTCATTGCGCTGCTGGCGATTGCAAAAATCGGCGGAATCATTCTTCCGCTGTTTTCGGGGTATGGCGCGGGCGCAATCATCTCGCGCATGGCGGACGCGGAGGCAAAGGCGTTATTCACCGCCGATGGGGCGTTTCGCCGCGGCAAAGCGGTGGAGATGAAATCCATTGCGGATGAGGCTGCGGAGCAAATTCCAACGTTGAAACATCTCATCGTGTTGAATCGCACTGGTCAGCCCGTGAACATGCAGGCGGGGCGCGACCATTGGTGGCACGAATTGATTGACGCGCAAAGCGATGTATGCGAAACGGAGCAAACATCCGCCGAAGACCCATTGATGATTATTTACACCTCCGGCACAACCGGCAAACCCAAAGGCGCGCTGCACACGCATTGCGGGTTTCCCGTCAAAGCCGCGCAGGATATGGCGTTTGGAACGGACGTGCATCAAGGCGATGTGATGTACTGGATGACCGACATGGGCTGGATGATGGGACCATGGCAGGTGTTTGGCGCGCTGCTGCTTGGCGCGACCATTTTTCTTTACGATGGCGCGCCCGACTTCCCGGCGCCGGACAGGTTGTGGGAGCTGGCGGCGAATCACAAAATCAACCAGATGGGAGTCTCGCCCACGCTGATTCGCTCGCTCATCCCGCAAGGCGACGCGCATTTTCAAAAGCACGATTTATCTTCCATCAAATGTTTTGCTTCCACCGGCGAGCCGTGGAACCCCGCCCCGTGGATGTGGCTGTTTGAAAAAGTCGGCGGCGGAAAGAAACCGATTATCAACTATTCAGGCGGAACGGAAATCTCCGGCGGAATCGTCATGGGCAATTTTTTGCTGCCCCTCAAACCGTGCGCGTTTTCCGCCGCCTGTCCGGGTATGGACGCGGATGTGGTGGACGAGAACGGACAGCCGATTCGCAACGCGGTGGGCGAGCTGGTCATCAAGTCCCCGTGGATTGGCATGACGCGCGGCTTTTGGAAGGATGAGCAGCGTTATCTCGATACCTATTGGTCGCGCTGGGAAAATATTTGGGTGCATGGCGATTTTGCCGCAATAGACAGCGACGGCTTGTGGTACATCCTCGGACGCTCGGATGATACGATTAAGATTGCAGGCAAGCGCTTGGGTCCCGCCGAAGTGGAGTCAATTCTCGTGCGGCATGACTCTGTTGTGGAAGCCGCCGCAATCGGCGTGCCGCATGAAGTGAAAGGCAGCGAACTGGTTTTATTTGTGGTGACGAAAACCGGCGTTACGCCCGATGAAAATTTGAAACAACAACTCAAAGATATGGTGATTGATGAAATGGGCAAACCGCTTGCGCCCAAAGAAATTTTATTTGTTTCGGATATTCCCAAAACGCGCAACGCCAAAGTGATGCGCCGCATGATTCGCGCCGCGTATCTCGGCTTGGAGTTGGGCGACACGTCCTCGCTGGTGAACCCGCAGGCGGTGGAAGAAATTCGCAAAGCGAAATGAAAAAGCGCGTTTATATCATTTACACCGGCGGCACAATCGGCATGATTCCCACATCCGACGGGTACGCGCCCGCGCCCGGCTATCTTGCCGAGCAAATTCGCGCCATGCCCGAACTCGCCAGCCCAATAATGCCCGAAGTGGACATTCACGAATACGACCCGCTGCTTGATTCATCCGATATGACTCCAGCCGACTGGCACAAAATTGCGGGAGACATCGGCGCAAATTATAAAAAGTATGACGGCTTTATCATCCTGCACGGCACGGACACAATGGCGTACACCGCGTCCGCGCTGGCGTTTATGCTGCAAGGACTCCGCAAGCCGGTGATATTGACCGGCTCGCAAATTCCATTGTGCGAGGTGAGGAACGACGCGCGCGCGAACATCATCACGGCGTTGACGATTGCCGCGAATTTCAACATCCCCGAAGTGTGTTTGTGTTTTGGAAATCAACTGCTGCGCGGCTGCCGTTCGGTCAAACTCAGCGCGGATGGCTTGGATGCGTTTGCATCCCCGAACCTTGCGCCGCTGGGTCAAATTGGCGTGGATATTCAAATTAATTGGGACGCGGCGCTGCCCGCCCCGCCCGAAGAAAACGCTTTGCGCGTGCATCAACTCAACCCGGAGGGAATCGGAGCGCTGCCGCTGTGGCCCGGCATCTCCGCGGATGTCGTCCGCAACTTTTTGCAGCCGCCGCTCAAAGGACTCATCCTCAAAACATACGGCGTGGGAAACGGTCCCACCAGCAACCGCGAATTTTTATCCGCTTTGGAGGAGGCAGCCTCGCGCGGCGTGGTGATTGTGGACAGCACGCAGTGTTTGAAAGGCAGCGTGCATTTGGGCGATTACGCAACAGGCTCCGCGCTGGCGCGCGCGGGCGTTATCAGCGGATTTGATATGACCACCGAAGCGGCGCTGTGCAAACTGGCGTATTTGTTCAGCCAAAATTTGCCCATTGACGAAGTAAAGCGTTTGATGCAAACGAACTTGCGCGGCGAATTGACGCGCCCGTCTTAAAAAACATCATAGCGCAGCCGGCGTTCTCTTACGCCGATGGGCGCGTAAGAGAACGCGCCCTACACGGATATTTTAAGAGAACGCGCCCTACGCAGATGTGAGAACGCGCCCTACGCAGATGTGAGAACGCGCCCTACGCGGATGTGAGAACGCGCCCTACGCGGATATTAAAAAAAACGCGCCCTGCTCTTAAAAACAAACCCGCCTGCAAAACCTTCATTTCGCAGGCGGGTTGTTTTTTTACTTGTAATATTGAATGGTCAATCTTGGTTTATATACTGAATTTCCGCTGTAAATTTTTAATAAATCCGCGCCGTTGTCGTTGTTGCTGGCTTTTGCAAACCTCAAGCGGAATTGCGTAACGCCGGTTTTGTTGATGTAGTTTTTGTTTATCACGCTGAACGGTTTGACGTACCACCCGGTTACCGCGCTGGTGAATGACATGGCGGAGTTTTTGCTGGCGGCGGCGCCAAAGTCGGTGAGTTGCAGGGCTGCGTTGCCGCTAAATGCGCCTTTGCGAATGTCCACAATCAGTTTGCCATGCGTTCCAAACGGAATGGTGTTGGTTTTGCCCGCGTGCCTGAAACGCAGTTCGGCGGAAATAATTTCGGCGGAACTGCCAAGCGCGGCGGTATTGAAGGAAAGAATACCAACGTACTGGCGGTTGA
>DAOTZP010000151.1:0-12912 GCA_034434265.1 Anaerolineales bacterium
GATACAACAGCAATCCCCAATTGCCGATTGCGCCATACAGGTATGTAAGCGCAAGGGTCAGTGTGCGCAGATAGCGATTGCGGCTGGGGTAGATATATTTAATGGGAACAAAGACGAGGATATTAAAAAGTACAAGGAAGCCAAAATTTACCCACTGGGGCAGGCTCATCAAAAGCATGTAAAGCGCCATTACATTCCAATATGAAGGAAAGCCCTTAAAGTGATGGTCGTCGGTTTTTGCGTCAATTTGGGTAAATTGATACGCCGAGGTAAGCAAAATGGCAAACGCCGAAATCATGCGAACGTTTTCGGGCAGTACATCGGCTTCCACAAGAAAAAGCGCGGGAACAACCACATAATTCAAGTAATCCAGAATATTATCCAGCAGCGCCCCGTCAATGCCTTTGGCGTAGGTTTTTACGTCCGCCCAGCGGGCGAGCATACCGTCAAACCCATCCACGAGCATGGCAACAATCATCCAGATAATCATTGCCTTCCAATCGTGTTCAAAAACGGCAATCAAACCGAGAAGCCCCCATACTGCGCCGCTGGCGGTGAATAAATGAACTCCCCATGCGGCGGCAGTTCGCAAAGGATTTATTTTTTGTGCTGTTGTTGCTGTATTCATAAATTATCCTCTTTTTTACTTGATGGCTGTGCCGTGTTCCGCATCAAACACATGCGAGTGCATGTTTGCAATCCACTGTTTGCCGTCCTCCGTCATGCGAAGGTATTGCAGCGCGTCTTGAATCAGCGGGCTGACGCCATTCCAATAGAAGGCGGCGTAGTTTTTCCTCATATCGTTTGGGGATTTATAACCAAATTTTTCGTTGTAGCCGAGTTCCTGAAACTCATAGTATAGCGCGGGGGTTTTTCGCAAATAATCGGGGTCGCCCAGTTGACCGATGAAATCGGCTGCGCGGACAAGACCGCCCAAGCCTTTGGTGTCTTTGTAAAAATCATCCGGCGGGGAGGGAAATCGCGTCATTTCAATATAGGAAGCGACCAAATCCGCATCGAGGAATTTGGTCATATCCTGTAACAGTCCGGAGCCAAAGCGTTCCTTAACAAAGAGTTTGCTGCGGTTGACATGATAGGGAGTCAAGGCAACGTCAGTGCCTTCGGGCGAGATGTAAATCAATTCATCGCCATTGCCGCTGGCAAAATGGTCTTTTGTGTCGTTGCGACACACGCCTTTAACATAGCCAATATCATGGCACAGCACCGCAATCATAAAATGCATCCAATCACGGGGGGTGACGCCGCCTTCTTTCAAATGCTTTCCCTCGATAATTGCCTGCCCGGCAAGGGAAACCATAATTGTATGGTCCACATCATGATACAAGGCGTCGGAATTGGCGATATTTTCCAGCGCGAGTCTGCCGCACCATGCAACAATTCTGCCAAACACTGTATCAATCTCGCCGTATGTGCGTTGATACACGGTTTGCAGTTGTTTCACAAACATATCAATGGTGAGTTCCTGCCAGCTAATCATCATAAGGACACCTCAAAGGAAAATATGCAAAAGTGTACCAGAAAAATATGACTGGATGCGGAAGGAATTGATTTAATATGACTTTATTTCGGGAATCCCGGCGCGCTGCAATCGGCGCGATAAGTTTATAATATCCGAACCTGAAAATGAAAAACTCCCCCCCGCTTATTACAATCGTTGGTCCAACCGCAGTTGGAAAAACAGAACTTTCCATTCGTCTGGCGGAAGAAATGAATGGCGAAATTATCTCCGCCGATTCGCGTCTCTTCTATCGCGGCATGGATATTGGGACGGCAAAACCCTCCCCCTTCGAACTGGCGCGCGTCCCGCACCATTTGATTGATATTGCAAATCCCGATGAAACGCTCAGCCTTGCGGTATTTCAATCAATGGCAAACAATATTATTAAAGAAATTTTCGGGCGCGGAAAGCTCGCGTTTTTGGTTGGAGGCACAGGGCAGTATGTTCGCGCTGTGACCGAAGGCTGGCTTCCGCCTGTGGTTCAGCCAAATCTCCGCTTGCGTTTTGTTTTGGAGTCGTTTGCTTTTCAGTCTGATAAAGGTATTTACTGGCTACACGAAAAATTGAATATCCTCGATTCAGACGCGGCGCAAAGCATAGACGCGCGGAACGTTCGCCGCACCATTCGCGCATTGGAAGTCATTTTGACAACGGGAAGAAAATTCTCCGAACAGCGCGGAAAAGCAAAATCCCCCTACCGCTTGATTACGGTTGGACTGCGCCGCCCGCGTGAAGAGTTGTACCGCCGCGTGGACGAAAGAATTGACGCCATGTTTGCCAGCGGATTAATAGACGAGGTAAAAAACCTGCTCGCGCAGGGCTATTCGCCCGACCTGCCAAGCATGTCCGCGATTGGGTATCGGGAGTGCGTAAAAGTTCTGCGGGGGGAAATGACCGAAGAGCAGGCAAAAATTGAAATGAAGCGAATCACGCGCGTGTTTGTCCGCAGACAGGCAAATTGGTTTAAGGAATCCGACCCGCTGATACGGTGGTTTGACGCAAATGATAAAAATTCAATAAGTAACATCAAAGAATACATCAAACAAATGCTATAATATTTGAACTTAAATCTGTTGTCGTATTCATCTTTCATAACAACCTTAAGGAGGAAGCATGAGCAACCATCCGTGGCTGGCGCATTATGACAAAGGTGTGCCGCAAACAATTGAATACCCGAAAGCGCCGATATTTCATTTTTTGGAGGAGTCCGCGCGCTTGTATCCCGACCGCGCCTGCACGATTTTTAAGGGCGCGGTTATTACTTACCGCGAGATGAACGCGCTGACCGACCACATGGCAGCCGCGCTCGTGGAAATGGGTGTGAAAAAAGGCGACCGTGTGGGAATTTTTATGCCAAACCTGCCGCAATTTGTCATTGCGTATTTTGGTATTCTTAAGGCGGGCGGCGTGGTGGTGGCGGTCAACCCAACCTACCCGGTGGATGAAGTTTTAATTCCCGTGAACGATGCGAATATTGAAATCATGTTCACGCTCACGCGCTTTTACGGCACGCTGACCAAAGTGCGCGAAAAATCAAAACTGAAAAAAATCATCGTTTCAAATTTAAAAGAGGCATTGCCTCCCGCGCTGCGCGTGTTGTACACGCTGTTGAAAGAGAAAAAAGGCGGCGACCGTCTCCACGAGTTGCAAAGCGGCGACGTATGGATGAAAGACCTGCTCGCAAAACATGCCAACTCTCCGCGCCCGAATGTGGAAGTGCTGCCCGAAGATACCGCGCTTTTCCAATATTCCGGCGGCACAACCGGCGTGCCAAAAGGCGCGGTTGCCATGCATAAAAACGTTGTGGCGAATACGCTGCAAATCAAGAGCTGGATGCCTTCGCTGGAACCCGGCAAAGAAGTTGTGCTGATGGGCATTCCCTTGTTCCATGTGTACGGCATGGTGGCGGGGATGAATTTTGCCATGGCCAACGGCGCAAGCATGGTGATGGTGCCAAACGCGCGCGATTTGAAGGACGTGCTGGATAACATCAGCAAATACAAGGCGACCATCTTCCCCGGCGTGCCGCTGCTATATAACGCGATTAATAATCATCCCGATGTAAAAGCGGGCAAATACAACCTTTCTTCCATCAAGGCTTGCATTTCCGGCTCCGCGCCGCTGATGCGCGAAACCAAAGAGCAATTTGAAAAACTCACCGGCGGCAAAGTATTTGAAGGCTACGGGCTTTCGGAAGCGCCAACCGCCACACACTGCAACCCGCTGGAAGGCGTGAATAAAACCGGCTCGATTGGAATGCCGCTGCCCGATGTGGACGTAAAAATCATCAGTCTGGATGACGGCGAAACAGAAGTGCCGCAAGGCGAAATCGGCGAAATTGTGATTCACGGTCCGCAGGTGATGAAGGGCTACCACAACATGCCGACTGAAACCGCAAACAGCCTGCGGCAAATGAGCGACGGCAAAACATGGCTGTTCACCGGCGATATTGCGCGCATGGATGAGGACGGCTACTTCTACATTGTTGACCGCAAGAAGGAATTGATTAAGCCCGGCGGTTTTCAGGTTTGGCCCCGCGAAGTGGAAGAAGCGATTATGTCGCACCCCAAGGTGTTGGAGGTTGGCGTGGGCGGCATCCCCGACCCGCACCGCGGCGAAACCGTAAAGGCGTGGGTTGTGGTAAAACCCGGCGAAACGCTGACGGAAGAGGAATTGAGGGCGCACTGCAAGGAACACCTTGCGCCGTATAAAGTGCCAACCCACTATGAATTCCGCAGCGAACTGCCCAAGACAACCGTTGGCAAAATTTTACGCCGCGAACTGGTACGGCAGCACAAAGAAGCAAGCGGGTAATCCGTACAACACACAAACTCACCCCGAAATAATTTCGGGGTGAGTTTGTTTTTAAGACCGTTTTGAATTATGCGTTTTACAAAATTTTTTCTTTTCGCAAGGCGGCTTCAAGCATCTCCAATGTGACCGGTTTCAACAGTACCTGCCGCGCGCCATGTTTTAGCGCGCGCTGATGCGTTTCCTTCTGGTCGTCGGATGTCACCACAAAAACGATGGCATTGAGCAGACGAGGTTCGCGGCGGATGAATGAAAGCAGTTCAATGCCATCCACGCCGGGCATGTTAATATCCAGCAAAACAAAATCAGGAATGTTTCTCCGCATCCATTCCATTGCGGAGCTTGAACCATAAGAGGCGGAAGCGGTCAGACCAAAACTTTCCAGCATTTTCTTAAGCGCGTCGGCTGTGGCGCGGTTGTCGTCAATAATCAAACCTTTTATCACTCATCCTCCAAAATCACACGTCCCATTACAGAGACATCATAGCCGATTAAATTGGCAACAGTGGATTGAAACTCCCGCGTTTGAATCACGTCAAACAGCGGCGCAAGCAGATTGCTCCGCGCGTGCTGTTTGGGAATTACTAAATCATATCTTTCTTGAAACAGCGGGACAAAGTCCAAATCCAGCGCTTGGGCGGCGGAGGCGATTCCCAGCCCGCAGTCGGCGCGCCCCGAAACAATCGCGGCGGCAACTCCGAGGTGGGTGTATTCTTCGCGGTCATAGCCGTGAATCGACTCGGCGGGGAGATTCAACTTGCCCAGTTCGTAATCCAGCAGCACGCGGGTCCCTGCTCCGCGCTGGCGGTTGATGAACGTGACATCGGGGCGGGTCAAATCGCGCAGGTCTTTAATTCCCTTTGGATTGTTTTTCTTCACCAGCAAGCCTTGTTCGCGCCCGACAAGCGCAACCACCTTCACCGGAATATTCGGCATGTATTGGCGGATGTAGCTGATGTTGTACTCGCCCGTTTCAGGGTTGAGCAAATGCGAACCCGCCAGATGCGCTTCGCCGCGCCGCAGCGCGACCAGCCCGCCCTGTGAGCCGACATTGGAGGATGCAAGGCGGCGGTCATGGTCGGAGAGAAATTGCGCGAGCAAATCCAAAATCAAATCATGCGAGCCAATGCAGAAGATGGTTTTCTCCAAATCGGATTTACTGCGATACAAATGAATCTTTACAGATTCACCCGATTCCAACCCCTGCGTGCCGCGCGGAATAATGGCGATGCCATCGGCTTGCACAAGTGATGTGATGACGCCCGCCCCGCGAGAGAGCGGCGCGGCGAGCAGTTTATCTCCCACGCGCCCAGCCACCACGCGGACGTAATCATCATCCCCCGCAGGCGAGTTGATTTTGCGCGTGAGGGTTGCGGTTTCGGTGGGAAGTTCCAGCGGTTTTCGTCCCAACCATTTGGCGATGAGGGGTTCGGCAAAGATGTCAACAGTGAGCGCGGCGGAGACGGGGTAACCGGGGACGCCGATAATTGGTAACTGGTAATTGGTAATTGGAGATTGGAGGTTGGAAGTTGGAGATTGAGGACGATTGATAAGTCCAAGAATAACAGGATGACCCGGACGGACGGCGACGCCGTGAACCAACAGCATGCCGAGTTTTTCCACCACGCTGGATGAGAAATCTTCCGCGCCTGCGGATGAACCCGCGTTGAGCAGCACCAAGTCATGCGTTTGGGCGGCTTCCTGCACGCGCTGGCAAATCAAATCAAAATCATCTTTGGTGATGGGATAACGAGTCGCTTCCGCGCCCATCGCCTTGACTTGCGCGGCAAGCACCAGCGAGTTGTATTCGAGAATGTCACCCGCCTTGAGTTTGCTGCCAATGGGAACAAGTTCCGTGCCGGTGGGCAAAATTGCCACTTTCGGTTTGCGCGAGACTTTAATCTCTTGATGTCCCGATGCGGCAATCGCGCCCAAATCTGCTGGCTTGAGAATATGACCCGCAGGCAAAACCAACTGCGTGGCGACGATGTCCTCCCCCAGCGGGCGGACATGACTCCACGGAGCGACAGCCGCGCGGATGCGGATGGATGCGGGATTGCGAATCGCTTTGGTGATGTTTCCATCCGCGTCGAGCGATTCCACATTTTCAATGGGAATCACCGCGTTCGCCCAATCGGGAATCGGGTCGCCCGTATCAACGTATTTGGTGATTGGTAATTGGTAATTGGAGATTGGCTGGTCACTGACAACTGAAAATTGAATCGGCGAGGAAGGCTGCGCGCCCGCCGTCTCTTCCGCGCGGAGGGCAAAGCCATCCATTGCGGAGGCGTGATAATGCGGAGAGGAAGTCCGCGCCCAGATGGATTCAGCGGTTACACGTCCAAGCGCGTTTTCATCAAGGGGAATCGTTTCAACGCCGAGAGTCCGCCACAGGTTGGCAGATTGCAGGGCTTCGCGCAGTTTTTCCTGCGCCTGGGAAAGGGGAATGTCGTGGAGATAGATGGACATGGGGGTAGATGAATAGAGAGTAGATGATTAGAGAATAGAGATTGGAGGATTAGAGATTGGATTCTAACACCATCGTGGAATTAAAGCGCAATAGCAGAAAAACAACGGGAGCGCCTAATTTCTTTCTGCAAAAGAATTTTGGATTAAAATCAAAGCAGTTGCCCGGTTTGCTCCCGCGCAGGGTTTGGATATAGTGTGGAGTTTTTTCGATTACTTCGAGGCGCCTCATCTTTTTTCATGCGTGCATAAGGAGTCCGAACAAAATGAAAAAGCAATCGTTTTCCCGTTTATCCACCGGCATCGCCGGGCTGGATGAGATTTTGGGAGGGGGACTCCTCCCTGAACGCGCCTACCTTGTACGCGGCGGACCCGGCAGCGGCAAGACAACGCTTGGGCTGCACTTCTTGACGGCTGGCGCTTTGCAAGGGGAGAAAACGCTCTTCATCTCATTGGAAGAATCGGTTGAACATATTCGCAAAAACGCCGAAGCGCGCGGCTTTGACCTGAAAGACATTCACTTTCTTGACCTCAGCCCCTCTTCGGAATTTTTCCGCGAATCGCAAACCTACGACATCTTCTCCCCTGCCGAAGTTGAACGCGAGCCGATTACCACCAAGATTGTGGAGCATATTGAGAAAATTCAGCCGCAGCGCATCTTTCTCGACCCGATGACCCAGTTCCGCTACCTGTCCAGCGATGTGTTTCAATTCCGGCGGCAGGTGTTGTCTTTTCTGCGGTTTCTGGTGGAAAGACAGGCGACGGTGCTTTTCACTTCAGAAGGAAGCGTTGAAGCGCCGGACGATGACCTGCAATTCATGAGCGATGGCGTGTTTGACTTGGGCAGCGCCAGCGCCGGGCGAACCATCGGCGTGAATAAATTTCGCGGCTCCAATTTTTTGGGCGGGCGCCACGCCATGCAAATGACCGATTCGGGCATTGCCGTCTATCCGCGCCTGATGCCCGTTGCACGCGGGCAAGGAATATCGGGAGAAGTCATCCCCTCAGGCATTCCCGAAATTGACGAGTTGTTGAACGGCGGCTTGGAACGGGGAACGGTCACCTTCATCACCGGACCAAGCGGCACGGGCAAAACCACGCTCGGCTTACAGTTCATGAAAGAAGCCGCCGGGCGGGGCGAGCGTTCAGCCATTTACAGTTTTGAAGAAGAAGTCGAAATTATCCTGCGCCGCTGTGATTCCATTAACATCCCCGCGCGCAAAATGAGCGAAAAAGGCACGCTCGCCTTGACGAAGGTGGAGCCGCTGCAATATTCCGCAGACGAGTTTGCCAGCCTGGTCCGTCACGAGGTGGAAGAAAAAGGGACGCGCGTCGTTATGATTGACAGCATCGCGGGCTTTCGCCTGTCTCTGGGCGGCGAAGACCTTCAAGGACGCCTTCATGCGTTATGCAAGTATCTGCAAAACATGGGCGTGGCTGTCTTTGTGATTGTCGAAACCACCTCTGTCATTGGCGATTTTCAAGTGACCGACATTGGCGTCAGTTATCTGGCGGATAACATCATCTTTCTGCGTTACCTTGAAATTCAGGGTGAAATGCGCAAAGCCATTGGCGTGCTAAAAAAGCGCCTGAGCGGTTTTGAAAAAACCCTGCGCGAATTTGACATCACACGCTACGGCATCAAGGTTGGGCAGCCGCTGAGCGAACTGCGCGGCATCTTAACCGGCACCCCGGAGTGGGTGGAAAAATCAAAAGCCGGTGAATGATGAGCGCCAAACCGTTGGTTCTGGCTGTCAATAACAACCATCGCAACCTCGAACTGTTGGAGCAGTTTCTTGTCAAAAACGGGTACGCGGTTACAAGCGCGGCAAGCCTGGACGAATTTGCCCAAGCCCTGCAAGGGGGCGAATCCATCCGCCTTGCGCTGGTGGATATTACGGGCTTTGACCCAAGCATTTGGGAGCAGTGCAAAGGCTTGCATGAGAAGGGCATTCCTTTTCTTGTTGTTTCGCCCCGTCAATCCAACGCGGTGAGACAAACGGGAATGCTTCGCGGCGCGCGCGATGTGCTGGTGAAGCCGTTAGCCAATCAGGAATTATTGGCGCTGATGCAAAACTTGCTGGAGCAAAACTGAAACATGAGGCATCGAATCCTGCTCATTTTGGATGGAAAGGAAAACCGCCGCCTGCTGGCTGGCATACTGGCGGAACGTTACGAAGTCATCCTCGCGGAAAACGACAACGCGGAGGAAGAGGACATAGACCTGTGCATTGTGGACGGTCCCGCGCTGCACCGCCTGTGGGAAAAAATGACAGCGCGCAAACGCAAACTCGCCCCGCAATTCCAGCCCTGCCTGCTGGTCACCCCAAGGCGCGAGGTAAGCATGACCACGCGCTTCCTGTGGAAAATTGTGGATGATGTGCTTATCAGCCCCATTGAAAAAGTTGAACTGCAAGCGCGCGTGGAAAGCATGTTGTTGGCAAGGCGGCTTTCGCTGGAAATCAGCCGCTCAATTGCCGAACACGCGGAGTTTGGAATTCTTGTGCTGGACCGCGAGGGAATTGTGCGTCACTGGAGCCCGGCTTGCGAGCGCATTTTGGGATGGAGCGCGGGCGAGATGATAGGAAACGCATATCCGGCTGTGCCTGCCGGGCAGGAAGAGGAATATCACCTGATGCTGCAAAGGGTTTTTGGCGGCGAGACGTTATCAAACATTGAGTGCATTCGGCGCAAGAAAGACGGCGCTTCCATTTCCGTTCTCTCATCCATATCCCCGTTGCGGGATGGAAACGGCGTCATCACACATGCCCTGAGTCTGATTGCAGACATGAGCGAGCGCAGGCAGGCTGAAGAGAAGGCGGCGCGCCGCATGGAAAATCTGCTTGCGCTGCGCACGATTGATTCCGTCATTGCTTCCAGTTTTGATTTGCGCTTTACGCTCGATACCTTGCTCAAAAAAGTCATTGAGCAACTTAAGGTGGACGCGGCGGATATTTTGTTGTTCGATGCGCGGACAAATATTCTGGAATATGCGGCGGGGAGCGGATTTCATTCCACTGTGTTGCAGCATACGCATTTGCCGGTTGGCGAGGGATATGCCGGACAGGCAGTGCTGGAACGTCGCGTTGTGCATATTCCCGACATCGCGCACGGCGGCGGCGAACTTTCCCTTTCGCTGAAGAGCGGCAATGAAAATTTTATTTCGTATTTCGGCGCGCCGCTGACAGCGAAGGGACAGGTAAAAGGCGTGCTGGAAATTTTTCACCGCGCGCCCCTGCATCCCGATGACGAATGGCGCACCCTGCTGGATACGCTGGCGGGGCAGGCGGCGATTGCGATAGATAATCTTCAACTGTTTGAAAACCTGCAGCGCTCCAACGCCGAATTGACTGCGGCATACGAAGCCACCATTGAGGGCTGGTCACGCGCGATGGATTTGCGCGACCATGAAACCGAAGGGCACTCGCAGCGCGTGACCGAACTGGTGGTGAAACTGGCGCGCGCGGCAGGCATGACCGAAGAGGATATTATTCATGTGCGGCGCGGCGCGCCTGTTTGCAATCGTAGATGTGTGGGACGCGCTGCGCTCCGACCGCCCGTACCGCAAAGCGTGGAGTGAAGAAAAAGTACGCGAACATCTCAAATCACTGGCTGGCACACACTTTGACCCAAACATGGTGGAGGTGTTTTTTAGCGTACTGCGCGAGGAAGATGCGGAGGACTAGAGATTGGAGATTGGTAATTGGTAAATGGTGATTGGTAAATGGTGATTGGTAATTGGAGATTGGTGATTGGTTGTCCAGATGTTTGTTTACGGCAAATCGGCAAGCAATTGCAAAACTTTTCCCGCCAGACTGATAACCGGCTCTCCCAATTCGTTTAGATTTTTGGCGGCTTGGATGAGCCCTTCAACGCTGACGGAGTACCATTTTTTGGTGGGTTTGGAGGTTTTCAGTTTTTCCAACGCGCTTTGCAAAATTTCCTTGTCGTCGGGGTCTTGCACTTGGGACAGGGTTTCTTCCGCCTTGCGGATTAGTTCCGCCAGCGCGGTTTGAATTTCAGGGGGAAAGGCGTTGAAACTATCCTGCACGGTTTGGGTGACTTTGTTATCGTCACCAATGGTGATGTTGCCGCCTTGCAAATTGCCGTGAACATTGACCGTGATATTCGGGCGTTCTTTTTTCATGCGACCAAACTCCTTTTCTTCTTCGTCTCTGCGGCGTTCCTCTGGAGTAATAAAACCATCCAGTAATTCGCGCAGATTGATAGTGACAAGCGTGTCACCGCATATTTCGGGCAAACTACTTTTGCCCGCTTTTAACAATTTTTTCATCTTCTCAAAGGAAAGCGGTAAGTTCGGGCATTGAGGCGGGTAGATAAATTCTTCCGGTTTTGCTTCGTCGCCGTGAATGCGCTCGAAATGCAGGCGGATGAAATATAAAAATTCCTTGCGGGTTTCTTCCGCGCCTTTGATTTTAATGGTGATTTTTTTATCGCGGAAATCGGCTTTAATTAACGCCTGATTTTCGCCGCGAGCCAAAACAACGCCGCTATACCATATTAAATTATCCAGAATCGACTCATGGGTGATGACCATGAAACGGTGCAAAACGCCGACTTGTAGAATCGGGTAGCGGTATTCAAAAGTCATGGCGGGAACGTCCCATTCGCGCAATTCCGGCTGGTTGGGAGGCAATGCGTTTGGAAGGATAAAAGTGTCAGGCTCCAGTGGAAGTTCATATGTCAATTCAAACTTTTTCATCAAGTCCACAATGCGGCGGCGCATGGCTGCAGGGTACATGATTTCATCGTTGAGCAAGTTTTTGAGTTGATTTAATGTGAAGCGCCCGCGCGCTTCTCTTACAAGCGGATGGTTGACCACTTTATACACGCCGCCTGTCGCCCAATCGGGATTGAGAATGCCAAAGTCACTTAAGCGGTCATCTTCATAATGCAAAACCACGCCCATATCGTGAAGCAGTTGTAACAAGGTTTTCTGGCGTTCTCCTTCCGTAATTCCGTTTTCTTCGCACAAGCGAATATAAGCCGACTCTTCAATGACTTTTACCTTTTCAACGCGCTTCATTTCTTCCAGCGCGTCTTTGACGGCAAGAAAACTGCGCGGCAGAGCGACGCCGACAGTTGGCAGGGCTTGGGCTTGCTCCACAATGGCGCAGCGCAAATCTTCAATTCCCCTGCCTGTTTTTGCGGAGGTTTGCAGCGCGGGGGCTTTGACGAGGTTGGGATATTTCTCTTGCAAACCGCGTTCATTCACATTGAGCGAAAAGTTTTCCGTTTTGCTGGCAACCAATAGGACAGGCGAATTCCCGCCGTAGAATTTAATCATTTCCAGCCAGTACTCGATTTTTTCTTCGTTGTAATCGCGGTCGCGGGTGGAATCCACCACCAGCACATACACACAGCGGCGCGAAAGGAAAAAGCGGTGCGTGGCGTGCATAATTTCCTGACCGCCGAAATCCCAGAAGCGAAGCGTAATACCTTCTTCTTCTCTGGAATCCACGGCAATGCCGTCTGTTGGGTTGCGAGTCTCGACGAAATTTTTGCCGTATTCGCCCTTAAGCAGAGCGCGCAATAACTTGGTTTTCCCCGCATCCGCCTCGCCCACCACGAGGACGCGCGCCTCGCCCAGCGGACGCCCGCCCTCGGCGCGCATTTGCGCGTAATACGCGAGGATTTCCTGAGCGTGCTCGCTGCCGAAGTATTGTCTATTATCCCCGCCAAGCCATTTGGCAGGGATGGCAATTTCCAGCGGGTTGCCGTACAGGTTAATCCTTTGCAAATTTTTCAACGCCGCCATTTCAGGCGGCAGGCTCGTCAGTTGATTGCCGCCAAGGTCAAGCGAAGTCAGGCTGCGCAGTTCCCCGATGCCATCCGGCAGGCTTTGTAATTTGTTTCTCCACAAGTAAAGTTCTTTGAGTTGAGTACATTCAAACAATTGCGGCGGCAGGCTTGAAAGATTCAAGCCTGCTAGCCCCAGCGTTTCCCAATCCTTCTTTTTCCAAAGCCCGGCGGGGAGTTCGGGGAATGGGTTGTTCGAAATGTGTAATTCCTTAAGCGCAGGCAGTGACCATAGCGTCTCCGGCAGGCTCGTCAGTTTATTACGGGAAAGGTCAAGCGAAGTCAGGCTGCGCAGT
>DAOTZP010000152.1:0-8824 GCA_034434265.1 Anaerolineales bacterium
GGCTTGTCGAGCAGGGCGCATACTTTTAGCGACTTGGGCTCGCGGGTTTTCAGCATGTTCAGCACGGCGGCAATGGTATGCCCGCTGTCAATAATATCTTCAACGAGCAGCACCTGTTTTCCGCGAATGTCCATTTGCAGGTCAAGCGTCACACGGGCGGAGCGGCTGGATTCGCGCGCGCCGACTCCGTAGGAGGAGACCGCCATAAAATCCATTTTATGCGGCACGGTGATGCTGCGGCTTAAATCCACCATAAACGGCACGCCGCCGCGTAAAATGCAGATGAGCAGCAAGTCTCCTTCGGGGTAATCGGCGCTGATTTGCGCGCCAAGCTCCTTCACGCGGTCTTGCAGCGGCTGCGGTTCAATCAATATTTCGGCAAGAAAATCTTGATAATTTTGCATGGCGGTTTTCCTTTTCTTCAACGCGGGGCTTTGCCCACTAGCGCGGGACTTCGTGATGTCTGCGGCAGCGGGCTTCGTATAATTCATCCGCGCCGACAATTACAACCGGGTCATCGTAACGCGCGGGAGTTCCATTGACCAATCTTTGCGTGCGCGAGGCTTCATCCCCGCAGACCATGCAAATGGCGTGAAGCTTGGCAACGTGCTCGGCGATTGCCATCAAGGTCGGCATGGAGCCAAAAGGCTCGCCGCGAAAATCTGTATCCAGCCCGGCGACGATGACGCGCACGCCGCGTTCCGCAAGTTCGCGGGCAACGGGTACGATTTCCGCATCAAGAAACTGCGCTTCGTCAATGCCCACCACTGTCGTATCGTTTTCCACCTTTTCACGGATTTCCGACGCGCTGCCAATTGGAATTGCGTCAAATTTCGAGCCGGTGTGCGAGGCGACTTCCTTGATGGCATAGCGGATGTCTATGGATGGTTTGAAGACCTGCACTTTTTGTTTGGCAATTGTGGCGCGTACCAGCCTGCGAATCAATTCATCGGTCTTTCCGCTGAACATCGAACCGCAGACGACTTCAATCGAACCGTGTGTGTGACGCATGAATGCTCCTAAACATGAGATGACGAAAAACAGGCAGACGCGGTTTGCATCTGCCTGTTTAGTTTACCTGAGAAGTTCAGACTTGACAAAGCCCGGCGAAAATTATTCCGCGGCGGGTTGCGCCGATTCCGATTCTTCCTTCTTGGGGGCGGCGGGGAGTTCGATTCCCAGCGCGCGGAGTTTCTTCTTGGTGGCGGTCAGCGAAGATTGACCAAAGCCGGGAATTGCCAGCATGGCGGCGTCGCCTTCGGCGAGCTTTTCCAGCACCATGCCAACCGAGAGGATACCGGCTTTCTTAAGCGCGTCAACCGCGCGCGGGGTAAGCGCAAGGTCGTCAATCGAGCGCTCGGTTACGGAAAGCGATTCTTCCTTTGCTTTTTGCTGTTCCACATAGGTTTGGCGGGCGGAAAGCTTCTTGTAGAAGCGGTCCACCTGACCTTCCACATCGAGAATACGCGCGGATTCGCCCGTGAAGAAAGGATGACAGCTGGAGCAAACGTCAATGCGCAATTCCTTTTTAGTGGAAAGGGTGACCCATGTCTTTCCGCAGGAAGCGCAGGTAACTTTTGCTTCATAAGTTACGGGATGGATGTCAGCTTTCATTTTATTCCGCCTCAACAGGGACGATGTTCACGCGCTTGCGCCCGTGATAGACATCGAACATTACAATGCCGTCCGCAGTTGCGAACAGGGTGTCGTCTTTGCCAACTTTCACGTTCAAACCGGGCTTGATTTTTGTGCCGCGCTGGCGAACGAGAATGTTTCCTGAAAGTACAAATTGTCCGGCGTAACGCTTTACGCCCAAGCGCTGGGCGTTGCTGTCACGTCCGTTGCGGGTGGAACCGCCTCCAGTTTTATGTGCCATTTCTAACCTCTTTCTCTTTTACGCTTTGCCAATGAAGTCAATCATCAGGCGCGTGTAGTAGTGGCGATGCCCACCCTTAACGCGGATGCGCTTCTTCGGGCGATATTTGAACGAAATCACTTTTGGACCTTTGACATGGTCCACCACAGTGGCAGAGACTTTGACGCCGCTCAAGGTGGGAGCGCCGACCATGACGTTATCATCTTCCGAGATGAGCATAACGCGGTCAAAATCAAAGTTGCTGCCAACTTCAAGGGCAAGGCGGTCTACGTCAATGGTAGAGCCTTCGACGGCGCGGTACTGCTTGCCGCCACTTTCAACGATTGCAAATTTCATCTTTTTTCTCCAGTCATCACTTCGCCGCATATTTTGCGGAGAAACTGCACTCTACGCCCAATTGCGGGGAAGCTGGTTGATTACAAGCAACCGCCCCAGTTCGCTGGGGCAGAAGCGGACGGTATTATACATGCGGTTTGGCGCAATTGTCAATAAAATTACGCTTTGGGAATAAACGAAGTCAATGTCTTGGTGACAGCCTGAAGCTGCCCGGCATGTCCCTTGATTTTATTCACATCGCCCGTATTTAACCCGGAGCGGACATCCGCAATCGTCTTGGTGGTGGACGCTTCATTATCAATGATTTTCTGGGTCACGCTTTCCAGCGTCACCAGCAGCTGCTTGATGTTGGCGGGGATAATCGGCAGCGGCTTGATAATTGGAAGCAGCCCGTCAAGGATGTTGTTGGCGATGCGGGCGTATTTCACCGTCAGCGTATGCAGCGACCCGATGGAACTGGTCAATTCAATCGCAATTTCCTGAATCGTGTCAATCATCTCTTTGTGTTGTTCAATGATTTTGGCAATGTCCTGCACCGATTCGGTCAACTTGTCCGAAAATTTTACAAACGAAGCGGGCTTTGCGGAAGCGGAAGCCTTGACGGAAGAAGCAGCGCGCATGGGAGTGGGCATGGGAAACCTCCTTATTACAAAGAAAAAATTTTTGTCATTTCAAACTTTCCCTACTATACAATATTTCAACATCGAAAACAATCTTATTGACAAACCACTCCATCTCGTATAAGCTCAAAACGCCAACCCAAAAGGAGACCACATGCAAACTGAAATCAAATGGGAACAAATAAGAACATGGCTGCTCTGGCTCGCGCTTCCGCTTGTGCTGGGGCTGTTAGCGGCATCCGCCGTGCCGCGCCCGATTGTAGGCATTATCCGCCTGAACGACGCCATTTACGCCAACACCGCGCAAGACATGATTAAGCAAATTCAATACGCCATAAAACACCCCGAAGTGCGGGCGGTGGTGCTGGCTTTCGACAGCCCCGGCGGAACTGTGGTGGATACCGAAGCGGTGTACATGGAGCTCACCCGCCTGCGCGCAAAGAAGCCCGTCGTCACTGCGGTGAACGGCATGGCGGCAAGCGGCGCGTATTATCTTTCCGTCAATACCGATTACATTTACGCCAAGCCCACGTCAATGGTTGGCAATGTCGGCGTCATTGGCTACCTGCCCCCCACCCCGTTTATTTTTGAAGAAATTATTTCCACAGGACCTTATAAACTTTGGGGCGCGCCGCGCGATTCGGATATGCGGCAAATTGACATGATTAAAGAAGCCTTTTACCAAGCTGTGCAATTGGGACGCGGAAAAAAACTCAAAGCGGAGAGAGATGTCGTCTTGAGTGGTCAAATTTGGAGCGGAGTCGACTCCGCACGGATTGGCATCGTAGATGCCATCGGCTCGGAAAAAGACGCGCTCGACAAAGCGGCGGAACTCGCCCGCATTGCCAATTACGAAGCGGCGGATTTGCGCGAACTGGCAGACATCCCCGCGGTGTCTTTCCCATTCTTCATCCAAAGCCCCGAAGGCATTCAACTGCCATACCCCAACGAGGCTGGCATTTACCTGCTTTACATTCCACCCCTGCCTGTCAAGCCATAGGAGTCAGCCATGAAAAAATACATGCTCTGGATTGCGTTGACCGCATTCCTGCTTCCCATCATTGCGCGTGGATTATGGTTTTACCGCGGCATTCCCACCCGCGAACCGATTGCCACACCCGACTATGCTTCGCTTTCTCCCAAGCCTGCTCCGTTTGAAACGCCCAACGGCGAAGATAAAAATATCAAACAAACCAAAGGCATTGTCCTGCTGGATGCCGCGCACGGCAATCAATATCAACAGCACGAATTGCTTTCGCTGCGCGAAGCCATTGAATTGCGCGGCGGCAGCGTGGAAGTTGTCTCCGATACCGCTTCGCTGGCAACCCGTTTGAAATACGCCAGCGCGTATGTTGTTGTTGCGCCGTCGCTCGCTTTCACCACCGATGAAACGCGTCTCATTCAATCTTTTACGCAGCGCGGCGGACGGTTGATTGTCTTCACCGATGCCACGCGCGGCTTGGTGTATTCGGACTTTTTCACAGGCTCAATCATCAACTATTCGGATGCGGTTGCGGCGAATTCGCTGCTGGCTGGTTTTGGCATAACGGTCAACAATGATTACCTGTACGATGTTAAAACAAACGACAGCAACTTCCGCAATGTGGTCTTTGAAGAATTTGCAAAAAACGAGCTGACCTTTGGGCTTAAAAAAGTCATCTTCTACGGCGCGCATTCGCTTGAAACCAATTCGGGCAACATTCTGCTGAAAAGCGCGGCGACCACCCTCTCTTCCATTGATGACGCGCATCACCCGCAAACAGGCGCCGCCGCATTAAGCGCGGACGGCAGCGCGCTTGCGCTGGGCGACTTTACCTTCCTCACTTCCCCCTATCACAACGCCGCCGACAATGCCGACCTCATTGATAACATTGCCGACTTTGCGCTGGGCGGAGCGCGAAAAATCACATTACAAAACTTCCCCTTTGTCTTTGCGGGCAGCGAAGTGAAAGTGTACGCCACAGAAGACGTGATTCTCACCGCCGAAGCAGTGGACGCCATTAGCGGCGTACAAACCGCGTTGAACGCCATGAACATCTCGCTCACCCTTGCCAAAGAAGCGCCGCGCGAAGGCAACCTGCTCATTCTCGGCAAACTTGCATACAACAAAGAGATGGAAGACTATCTGGTCAATTTTGGAATCGAATTGGATGAAAACGAAAAATTCATCGAAATTCCCAAACTCGGCAAAATGGGACGCTACGGCAACGGGCTGCTCTTGTTTGAAAAAGGCAAAACGGGCAACCGCCTGATTTTACTCGCCGACACCGATTCAGACCTCGTCTCGCTATTGGATGTCGTCGCAAGCGGCGCGCTCAGCAACTGCCTGCTGCAAGATAACATTGGCATTTGCAGCGTGAGCTACGGCGGAAGCTATGAAAGCGAACCAACCCCCGAACCCATATTAGAACCGCTTGCCACTCCAACCGCAGGAGGTTAAATCATGAGCGACTTAACGCAACTTGCCTCCGTCAAAGGACACTTCGCCAAGCCCGCAGGCAGCGCGCCTTTTCCCGCCGTGATTGTGATTCAAGAATGGTGGGGCTTGGACGCGCAGACCAAATCCATTGCGGACCGCTTCGCCGCCGAGGGCTACCTTGCCTTCGCCCCGGATTTATATCACGGCGAACTTGCCCGGCTCGGCGACGGCGATACCGCGATGAAACTCGTGCAAAAATATGGACCCAACGCGCACGAGGATTTAACCGCCCTGTATGACGCGCTCAAATCGCACCCCGATTGCAGCGGAAAAATCGGCAGCGTGGGGTTTTGCTTCGGCGGGCGCATGTCCCTCATGCTCGGCACGCTGCGCCCGTTAAACGCAATCTGCACCTTTTACGGCGGCGGAATGCAAACCATCTTCGACCAACTGCGCCAAAAACTCAAAGCCCCCGTGCTGGGATTTTTCGGCGACGCCGATGTTTCCATCCCCGCTGGAACGGTGGAACAGTTTGACAAACTGCTTGACGAAATCGGCGTGGAACATGAAGTCATCATGTATCCCAATTCCGGTCACGCGTTCTTCCGCGACAGCGACCCAACCGTGTACATCCCCGAAGCATCCAAAGACGCATGGGAGCGGACAAAAAAATTCTTTGCAAAGCACTTGAAATAGACCATAGACGACGGACGATGGACAACATGGTCAATGGTCTGTCGTCCATTGTCCCCCCTATTCATGACTTCCTTTTCCCCCGCCCAGCAATCCATCATCGAAGCGCCGCTTAACACGCGGCTCTTTGTTTCCGGGCGCGCCGGCACAGGCAAAACCAGCGCGGCGGTGGCGCGGCTGCATTTCCTCCTTGAACAAGGCGTGCCAGCCGATTCAATTCTCATGCTCACGCCGCAGCGCACCATGCAAGAGCCATATCTCAATTTGCTATACAGCCCGGAACGCCGCGCGGGCGGAGAAGTCGCCTCCGCCACAATCGGCGGCTTGGCAAAACGCATGTGCGATTTATTCTGGCTGCTCGCGGCGGAACAAGCGGGCTTCAAAAACCCCAGCCAGCCGCCCGTCTTCCTCACGCTCGAAACCGCGCAGTATTACATGGCGCGTGTTGTCCGCCCTAAACTTGAAGAAGGCTTCTTTCAATCCGTCAGCATAGACCGCAACCGCCTGTATTCGCAAATCATAGACAACCTTAACAAATCAGCGGTCATCGGTTTTCCGCACACCGAAATCGGCGCAAGGCTGGATGCGGCATATTTTGGCGACCCCGCGCAACGCAACATTTATCAGGATGTGCAAACCTGCGCCAACTTATTCCGCGCCTATTGTTACGAAAACAACCTGCTCGACTTTTCGCTGCAACTTGAAATTTTTTACAACATCCTCTGGCAAAATAACGCGGTTAAACAATATCTGCAAAATACCTACCAACACCTCATTTACGACAACGTGGAAGAAGACGCGCCGCGCGCGCACGACGTCATTGCCGAATGGCTGCCGCGTTTTCAATCCGCATTGTTGATTTATGACACCCACGCGGGCTACCGGTATTTTCTTGGCGGCGATTCCTTCACCGGCTTCGAGCTGCGTCAATTCTGCGAAAGTGAAATCGAACTCACCGAAAGTTTCGTTTCCTCGCCGCAAATCATCACGCTTTCCAATATGCTGAACGACGCGATTCATCACCTCCCCATCGAAACCGAAGAAAGCCCCGCCAATGCGCTGGATTTTATTCACGCGCATTATCACCCGCAAATGCTGGATGAAGTCACCGCGCGGATTCGACTCTTAATTGAAGCGGGTACGCCGCCCGAAGAAATCGTCATCCTCGCGCCCTTTCTCTCGGATGCGCTGCGATTCGCCATCACAGACCGGCTCGAACAGGCGGGCATTCCGTGGCGGTCTCACCGCCCGTCGCGCTCGCTGCGCGACGAGCCAGCCAGCGCCGCCCTGTTGACTCTCTCCGCGCTTGCCCACCCGCAGTGGAACATCCGCCCCGCAAAGTTCGACCTTGCCCACGCGCTGATGTTCGCGTTGAACACGGATTTAATCCGCGCGCAACTGCTGACCGAAATCATCTACCGCAAACATGAACTGCATTCGTTTGGGGAAATTCTGCCCGACGCGCAGGAACGAATCACCTACGCGCTTGGCGAACGCTACGAAACCTTAAGAAATTGGCTCCTCGCATACCGCAAATCCGCGCCGCTGCCGCTTGATTTCTTTTTGCGAAAACTTTTCGGCGAGGTGTTATCCCAGCCCGATTATGGATTTCATCTGAATTTGGATGCGGTGCGCGTGGCTTCCAGCTTGGTGGAATCCATCCGCAAGTTCCGCCGCGCAATGGAAGTCACAGCCAGCCCGAATGTTGATTTGGGATATGAATACCTCGCCATGCTTGAAGACGGCGTGATTGCCGCGCAATATTTGGAATCATGGCGCATGGAAGAAACAAACGCGGCGTTGGTTTCACCCGCGCACACATTTTTGATGATGAACCGCCCCGCCGCGATTCAATTCTGGCTCGACCCGGGCTCCAACGGCTGGTCGCAGCGGCTTTCGCAGCCGTTGACTCACCCTTACGTTTTATCGCGCCGCTGGGAGGCGGGGAAAATCTGGACGGACGCGGACGAAGTGCAAGCCGAAACCGAATCGCTTGCGCGACTGGCTGGCGGGCTGCTCAGCCGCTGCCGCAGTCAAGTTATTCTTGCACTGGCGGATTTGGGCGAATCGGGCTTTGAACAGCGCGGGTTGCTACTAAAAGCAATACAAAAAGTATTGGCGGCAAACGCTTCGGGGGAACAATGAAACCAAAAAATTTTGCGATTAGCGTCATCCTCGTCATTGCCGCAGGTTTTATCGGTTACTTGCTGGGCGGCATATTCCCGCTGCCCTCAGGCGCAAGCAGCCGCTCCATTCAATACATTGAACTCGCAGGAGAGATTACAAACCGCAACGCCGAAATTTCAGGCATGGCATGGCACAATGAAACGCTGATTTTGCTGCCCCAATACCCTGAACGCTTTGGCGGCGGCGACGGCGTTTTATTTGCAATTGAAAAGCAAAGCATCATAAACGCGCTCAATCAAAAATCCTCGCCGCCAATTACGCCGAAACAAATTAAATTAAACGCGCAAGGGTTGAAAGAAAACATCCCCAATTTTCAAGGATACGAAGCCATCGGGTTTCGCGGCGAGAGGGTTTTTCTCACCATCGAAGCGGGCACGGGAACGGAGATGCGCGGCTATCTGGTCGGCGGCTTGATGACTGAGAACGAAATCACGCTCAACCCTTCAAAAGTGGCGGAAATTCCGCTGCCCATTCAATCGGAAAATCATGCGGATGAAGCCATCATCGTAATGGAAGATAAAATCCTGACCTTGTTTGAAATCAACGGCGCGGAACTAAACCCAAGCCCCGCCGCGCAAATCTTTGACCTTGACCTGAATCACGCTGGCAGCCTTACCTTCCCGCACATCGAATACCGCGTCACCGACGCCGCCCTCGCGCCCGATAACAACATTTGGGTCATCAACTACTTCT
>DAOTZP010000153.1:0-4986 GCA_034434265.1 Anaerolineales bacterium
CGCACGGCGCGAGGAAGTTGATTAACGCTTCGAGCATGGCTGGCTCTTCGGACGGGTCGCGTAAAAAGAACTGCCGCAGGATGAAGCTGTCTTCCACAAATTTTCCTACGCCAACCAAAAACGCCAGCGTGCCGGTTCCGCCTGAAACGCCGGAAGTTTCGGTATCTAAAAACGCAAACTTGTGAATGGGCAGCGCTTCCACGCGCGGGTCGTTTGCCCAGGCGGAGATTAAAGCCAGAGGAGAGGAGGAAGAAAGCAGAAAGGAGGAAAGCGGCGCGTTTTGCCCGTGTGAATAATCCGCTGTGAAGGTTTGTTCCGCCACAAAGGCGCCGCCGCGCGGGGTGGAAACATAACTGCCATTGACGATGAAATCCACCGGCGCGCCGCTGCGCGGTTTGGGCTTAATCTCCGCCGCGCCGACTTTAACGCCAAGCGATTTGAGTTTATCTGAAAGCGAAGGCATACCCGTATTTTATTCCATTTCATGCTACACTTGCCGCACCCCGCAAGCGAAAAGATACAGCGCATGAAAAAAGGCATTCTCCCAATTTGGCTTAAGGTTTTATACGGTTCCGGCGATTGGAGTATTTCCAGCATCAACATGATGCGCTCGCTGTTTTACGCGCTTTACCTGACAGACGTGGTGGGCATTGAGCCGCGCATGGCATCCATTGGAGCATTGATTGGAGTCATCTGGGACGCGGTGAACGACCCCATTATTGGCATTATCAGCGACCGCGTCAAGTCGCGTCTGGGACGCAGGCGCCCCTTTTTGCTCTGGTTTTCCATTCCCTTCGGGCTGAGTTTTGTTGTGCTTTGGTCCGCGCCGCAATGGGAAAGTCAGCTGGCATTGACCGCGTATGTAACGCTTGCGTTTATGATTTCAGATACGCTGACGACTTTGGTCGCCGTGCCGTATCTTTCGCTCACCCCTGAGCTGACGCGCAATTATGATGAGCGCACGGTATTGGCGGGGTATCGCACGGTGTTTCAACTGCTTGCCGCCATTGTGGTGGTGATTTCCGCGCCCATGCTGGTGGATTTTGCGCTGGAACGCGGCGCGACGCAGCAGCAAGGGTTTATGATGGCGGGCGCATTGTTTGGCGGCATTGGCGCAATTCCGCTTTTGTTAATTGGCTGGCTGGTGCGCGAGAAATATGTTGCCGAAGACGAAGCGCAAATGCCCTTCCGCGAGACGATGAAGGTGGCATGGCAAAACATTCCTTTTCGCTATGCGGCGGGAATTTACATCTTCAACTGGTCGGCTGTGGATATGATAGCCATCAGCTTTCAATATTTTTTGGTGTACTGGGTGGCAAGCGGAAATTTGATTGCGAAGGTGAATATTTTCGGTTTGAATCTTTCGCTTGAATCCGCTTTTTATGGAATTTTGATGAGCGTGTGCATTCTCTTTGTTCCGTTTTGGCAGTGGGTGGCAAAAGTCCGCAACAAGCGCGATGCGTACATGCTTGGCATGTTTTTTTGGGTGATTGTGCAAGGACTGATTTTTACCATTCAACCGGGGCAGGTTGTCTACCTGTTGTTCATTGCCGGGCTGGCGGGCGTTGGCGTTTCGGCGGCGTATATTCTGCCCGATTCCATTTTGCCCGATGTGATTGAATGGGATGAATTACGCACGGGCAGAAGGCAGGAGGGCATTTATTACGGCATCCGCACGCTCATTCGCAAAACAACCGGGGCGTTCATTATTTTTCTTACGTTGCAAGCGCTGGGCTGGTCGGGGTACCAGTCTCCAACCATCGGGGTGACAAAATTCATCCAGCCTGAATCGGCGCTGTGGACAATCCGCTTGATGTCCTCTTTATTTGGCGCGTTTATTTTATTCGGGTCAATTCTGCTTGCATGGCGGTATCCGCTCTCCCGCGAGAAATATGAGCGCATTGCGCGGCTGTTGAAAAGAAGGCGGGAAGAAATTGCGGCTGCGGCAAAATAAAAAAAGTGGACAGTCTTTTCACTGTCCACCAATGACGAAAAGCCAATTGCCAATCTCAAATCACGGCGGCTTCTTCGTACACCCCAAACACTTCCTTCATCACGCCGACGATTTCGCCGAGCGTGCAATATGCGTGGACACATTCCATGATGTAGGGCATGGTGTTTTCCGTGCCTTGACACGCGATTCGCAGACGGTCGAGCGTTTGTCCCACGCGGCCGTTATCGCGCGCGCGGCGTACTTCATTCAGGCGCGCCACTTGCCTGTCATAGCCATTCGGGTCCATTTCCAAAATGGGGATGGTGATTGGCTTTTCTTCCTGATAGGCGTTCACCCCCACAATCTTGCGGATGCCCAAATCAATCTCGCGCTGGTAGCGGTATGCCGCGTCTGCAATTTCGCTTTGGAAGAATCCCTTTTCAATGGCGGGCAGCATTCCGCCCAGTTCCTCAATGCGGCGGAAGTAGTCATACGCCTGTTTTTCAATGCGGTCGGTTTGCGCCTCCACAAAGAACGAGCCGCCGAGCGGGTCCACCGTGTTGGTCACGCCGGATTCTTCGGCGATGATTTGCTGCGTGCGCAGGGCAATCGTCACCGCATGTTCGGAAGGCAGCGCGAGCGCCTCATCCAATGAATTGGTGTGCAGGGATTGTGTTCCGCCCAGCACAGCCGCCAGCGCTTGAATTGCCACGCGCACCACGTTATTTTCAGGCTGCTGCGCGGTGAGGCTGACTCCCGCCGTTTGGGTGTGGAAACGGAGCAGCCACGAGCGCGGGTTTTTCGCCTTGAAGGTTTCTTTCATCTCGCGCGCCCAAATTCTTCTCGCCGCGCGGTATTTTGCAATCTCTTCAAAGAAGTCGTTGTGCGCGTTGAAGAAGAACGACAGGCGCGGCGCAAACTCGTCCACGTCCAAGCCGCGCGCAATTCCCCAGCGGACGTATTCCATGCCGTCGGCGAGCGTAAAGGCGAGTTCCTGCGCGGCGGTGCTGCCCGCCTCGCGGATGTGATAACCCGAAATCGAAATGGTGTTCCACTGCGGAACATGCTTGCTGCCGTATTCCATTGTATCCACCACCAGCCGCATGGAAGGTTCGGGCGGGAAGATGAACTCTTTTTGCGCGATGAATTCTTTTAAGATGTCGTTTTGAATTGTGCCGCGCAACTGGTCCGCGCGCACGCCTTGCTTTTCCGCGGCGGCAATGTACATTGCCCAAATAATCGCGGCGGGCGAATTGATGGTCATGCTTGAAGAAACTTTATCCAGCGGAATGCCTTCGAGTAAAATTTCCATGTCTTTGAGCGATGAGATTGCCACGCCGCATTTGCCAAACTCGCCGAGCGCTTCGGGCTGGTCGGTATCATAGCCCATGAGCGTTGCCAAATCGAAGGCGATGCTCAAACCGGTTTGCCCTTGGTCCAACAAATATTTGAACCGCTGGTTGGTTTCTTCCGCCGTGCCAAAGCCCGCAAACATGCGCATTGTCCACAACTTGCTGCGGTGCAGCGTCGGGTGAATGCCGCGGGTGAAGGGATATTCGCCCGGCAGACCCAACTCCGCCGGGTAATCCTTATCCGCGATGTCGAGAGGGGTGTATAACCTATTAATCGGTTCGGAAGAAGTTGTGATAAAAGTATCGGCGCGTTCCGGCAATTGCTTTAACGCTTTTTGCAGCGTTGTCTTTTCCCAATTCTCAAGCGAACTTTTTAATTCTTCCAGTTTGTTTTTATCGTACATCGCTTTCTCCTTTGGTGTTGATGCCCGCGATTATAAACCAATTACCAATCTCCAATCACCAATCTCTATTCTGGTATACTCCCAAAAAAGGTTAACTTATGTCCCGCTTTGAAATTGATGTAGACCCCTGTGACCATATTACCGCAGACGCCATCGGCAAGCCCGGTCAGCGCGTGTTTTACCTGCAAGCCTATCAAGAGCAGCGCACGATTACGATTATCATCGAAAAAATACAGCTGCAATCGCTTGCCATCGGACTCGAGCAGTTTATCGCTCAAATCCAGCGCGAAAACCCCAAATTGCAGGAAGCCTCCGGAAACTTCATTGAAGATGCGATGAGAATCCACCCGCCCGTGGACCCGCTTTTCCGCGCGGGCGAAATCGGCTTGGGATACGATAAAGAACGCGACCGCGTCGTCATCTTTACCAAAGAACTGCTCACCGAAGAGTTCGACCCTGAATCCGCCGCGCAAATTCGCTTTTGGGCAACCCGCACACAAATGCGAATGCTGGCGCGCTGGGGGGCGGTGGTTGTCTCGCGCGGGCGTCCCATCTGCCCGCAGTGCGGTCAGCCCGAAGAACCCGAAGGACATTTTTGCCCAAAGAAGAACGGGCATTTGCGCTAAAACGGTGATAAACAAAGTTGAAGGTTGAAGGCGGTAAGTTGAAGGTTTGAACATTCAACCTTCCGCTTTGCAGCCTTTCTTTTTTATGAACTCTTCTTCCAGCAATACCCGCGCCATTCTCATGCACGGCACATACGACCTTAAAGGTCAATTTATGCTCGGCAGCAATTACACCTTCTTTGTGGAGGTGAAGCACGCGGGCGAGACCATTCAAGCCGTGTATAAACCGAGCAAAGGCGAGCAGCCATTGTGGGACTTCCCCGAAAACACGCTTGCCTTGCGCGAAGTCGCCGCGTATGAACTCAGCGAACATCTTGGCTTGCATCTTGTCCCCGTCACCGTCTTCCGCGAAGAAGGACCCTACGGGCGCGGCTCGCTGCAACAATACATCAACTACGACATCGAATATCACTACTTCAACTTCACCCAAGAAGACAGGCAAAAACTTCGCCCCGTCGTTTTTTTTGACCTGCTCATCAACAACGCCGACCGCAAAGGCAGCCACATTTTTTTTGAAGACGGCACGCATCATCTTTACGCCATTGACCACGGCATTTGTTTTCACGAGCAGGATAAACTTCGCACCGTGATATGGGATTTCGCCGGTCAGCCCATTCCCGATGATTTGATAACGCGGCTTGACTCGTTTTCAGATTGGGACGCGCTGCTCG
>DAOTZP010000154.1:0-9872 GCA_034434265.1 Anaerolineales bacterium
AATAATGAATGAAGGAACGCCATGCTCAACAAGCAGCCCCATTTCCAGCCCTTTTTCTGTGGCTTTCAAGGCAAGCAAGTCCAAAGCGGATTCGAGACAATCGCGCAAGTCAAAAGGCTGGTTTTCAATATCCATTTTCCCCGCTTCAATTTTGGAAAAGTCCAAAATATCATTGATAATGGTCAGCAGCGCATCGCCGCTATTGCGGATGGTTTCGGCATATTCGCGCTGTTCATCGGTCAGGTGTGTGTCAAAAAGCAAACCCGTCATGCCGATAATGCCGTTCATCGGCGTGCGGATTTCGTGACTCATGCTCGCAAGAAAAGCGGATTTGGTATTTGACGCTTCCAGCGCCTGATTACGGGCGATAATCAACGCTTCTTTTGCTTTCTTTTGCTCGGTCACATCGCGCAATGTCGCCACACGCCCTACGGTGCGCTTGCGGGAATCGAACAATTGCGAAATGCGAAACTCATACCATTCGCAATTTTCTCCCTCGCCAAACTTCAATTCGTCAATCGAGTCTTCTTGTGATGAGAGGTAACGGTCCACCAAGTCCGCCCACGCGGCAAGCGATTCGCGCGCCGGTTTGCCAATGACCTGCGCCGCGGAAATTTTGAGCATGGCTTCCGCCGCGGGATTAATATCGGTGATGCGGTTTTGCGCGTCCAGCACAATCACGCCGTCTTTCATGTTTTCAACAACGACATTGCGGGCAATCGGCGTCACATCCAGCAGGCGGTAATGCCAGAGGGAGTAGGCAAAAATCAACGCGGTGAAGGAGAAGATAAAGGGAGTCGTATCCGCGTTTTCCAATCCGCCTATGCCTGCCAGAAAAATCATATTGACAATCCATGGCAGCACAATCCCCGCCAAAATGGTGGCAATTTGTTTGCGGTAATACCCAGCCGAGCGGCGGTAGGCGTTTGCCAAAATAATAACCGACCCTAAAACAAGCAAATAGGAATAAATGATGTTTGCCCACATCACGGGACCGCCGTCGTTAATCGAAAGCGTGTTCAAATGACGTTTGCCGCCAAAAAACAAGTCGTGATAAAACGGGTCGGTAAATAATAAAATCAGGGTAAGTATGGGTTCAACCAGCAAGCCAAGAATGACCGGGCGTTTCAGCCAGTTTTGCAGATGGGCAATTTCAAAAGAAAATACAAGCAATGCGGTGGGAACTGTGCAAACGCCCACCATCGTTACATCCAGCCAAAAGTAGGGCATGATGGCGGGCGCGGGAAAATCCGCCCAAAAGAGCGCGTATGTAATGCTCCAAAAACTTAAACCAAATAAAAGCGCAGCCAGAGAACGGGCGCCGTTTGCTTCGCCGCGCATCTGCCAAATGACGATGGAAACGAGCAGGCAGGCAATACCGGCTGCAAACAAAAATGCGCTGTAATAAATGTTGGGAGGGAATATGGACATTTTTATTCTTTCGCTTATGGCTTTTTCATGGATGCGCCCGCAGTTTCAAGCGCATTTTGCAGTTCTTTTAATTGAATTGGCTTGCTGATGTAGTCATTCATGCCCGCTTCAAGGCAGATTTCCCGGTCTCCTTGCATGGCATTGGCGGTCATGGCAATAATGCAGGGCTGCGCCGCGGGAGGCAGCCTTTTGCGAATCGAGCGCGTCGCGTCCAAGCCGTCCATCTCCGGCATTTGCACGTCCATCAAAATCAAGTCGTAAGGCTGCCTTTCCAGCGCCTCCAAAACTTCCAGCCCATTTGCCGCAACATCAATACGCCGGTAGCCCATGCGTTCAAGCATTCGCAAAGCAAGTTTTTGATTGACGGCATTGTCTTCCGCCAGCAAAATCTTCATGGGGTAGCGCTCAGCCAGACGGGAATCAAACACAGCTTCCTGCCCCGCTCCGCGCCTGACCTCCAACGATTGCGAAGTAAAGACAGACACAATTGCATTATACAAACTGGATTGCTTGACAGGTTTGGTCAAAAACGCGGAAAAATGAACCATATCGCCGGGGTCGCGCCAGCCAAGCGAGGTGAGCATAATGAGCGGAATTTGACAGCCCGCCCTGCGAATTTCATTGGAAAGCGTCACGCCATCCATGCCGGGCATGTGCATATCCAAAATGGCAAAGTCGTACATTGCGCCCTGCCGAATGGAATCGAGCGCCTGCATCGGGCTTTCAAATTCAACGGGAATCATTTTCCATGAATTGGCTTGCAGCGATAAAATGCGCCGATTCGTGGCGTTATCGTCCACAATCAAAACGCGCTTTCCGCTCAATTCGACATTCTCATGCGCGGAGCGGGGGCGCGGCAGCAAAGTGGATTGGGCGCGGACCGTAAAATGAAACGTGGAGCCAACGCCTTCCTGACTTTCCGCCCACATTTTGCCGCCCATTAATTCCGCCAGACGTTTGCTGATGACCAAACCCAGCCCCGTGCCGCCATACTTGCGCGTGGTGGAAGAATCGACCTGCGAGAAAGATTGAAACAAGCGATTCATACGGTCGGCGGGAATGCCAATGCCCGTATCGCGCACCAGAAAATGCAGCACGCACTCCTCCGAATGAGAAGACCTTTCAGCGAGGCGGGCTTCCAAAAAAATTTCGCCGCGATGGGTGAACTTAACCGCGTTGCTAAGCAGGTTCACAAAAATTTGACGCAAGCGGGTCATATCGCCCACAATGGCGGCGGGGACATCCGGCTCGATGACGCAGCCCATTTCAATATGAGACTCGGCGGCTTTTAAGGCAAGCAAATCCATCGCCGATTCCATGCACTCGCGCAAATGAAACGGCTGCATTTCCAAATCCAGTTTCCCCGCTTCAATTTTGGAGAAATCCAAAATATCATTGATGATGGTCAAAAGCGCCTCGCCGCTGTTGCGGATGGTCTCGGCATATTCGCGCTGTTCATCGGTCAGCGGCGTATCAAACAGCAGCCCTGTCATGCCGATAATGCCGTTCATCGGCGTGCGAATTTCATGACTCATGCTGGCAAGGAAGGTGGATTTGGCGCGCGAGGCTTCCAGCGCTTGGTCGCGGGCAATGGCAAGCTCGCGGGTGCGGGCTTCCACACGCTGTTCAAGCGTTGCGGTTAACGCGGTAATTTCAGCAATCTTTTCCTTCAATTCCAGATTGGCAAACTGCGTCTCGGCATTGGATTGCTGCAATGCGTCATATTGCTGCTCGGAAGCTTCGCGCTGTTCTTGCAGCAATTTTTCTTTTTGATTCAACAGGTAATCGCGCTGGCTGACCCGATGCAGCGCCCAACCGGCAAAAACAGGCAGCGTTGCAAGCGCCAGCCAGGTCACCGCCTGCCATGCGGGCAGCTGTAAACCAACATAAACCAGCAAAAAGATGGACACGCCCGCGCCAACCCAAATATTGCGATAACTGGAAGGCTGCGGCAATTCCCAATGAAATTCCCATTCGCAATATTCATCGCCATTGACGCGGCAGTTAATTTCTTTTATTTTGGATGGAGGCAAGCCCGCCACGCCAACTGGCAGATGCGCGAGCGCGCCTTGCGCCAATTCGCATGTGGAAATGACCGAATGCTGCAAAAATTCCGGCGAGGAGCGCCGCTCGATTCCCTGCGGATACCAGCGGACCACCGCGCTGGACGCGCTTGTTTGAAGAACGCGCAGGTCAATTTCGCCGAACTTTGCCGCAAAGCGCGGCACAACTTGATACGCCTGCCGCACCGAAAACGCGCGCAGCATATAAGCAATGTTTCTCACAAGGTGATTGCCATGATAAAAACTGAAATGCGGAATTTCCCCAATCTGCTCGCATAAAAGCCGAACCAGCGTGCTGAAATCATAGGAAACGTAGCCGAGTTTCATCAATGAATCTGACGTAAGATGATAGCGTGCGTCGGGCATGGCGGCGTTAATGGCGCTCAACAAATTTTGCAGCGCGCTTTCCCTCGCTTGTTCAACCAGCGCGCCGGAGGATGCGGCGGAATTTGCCTGATTCAAAGCGCGCTTTCCAACTTCATCCAACATAAAATTGACCATATCGCGCAGAAAGATTCCGTTCACGTCCTTAATCGGTACGCCTTTTTCATCCACCCCAAACGGGATGCCCGTTAGCTTTTTAGGCGGAGGCAGGGAAAGTTTTGCAACAGGCGGCGGGGCAACCGCATCAAAAGATTTCGCGCCTGCGGGTGAAACAGGCTGGGGGGCAGAGAAAAAATTGAGTTTGGAAAACAGTCCGCGCTTTTCAGATTCTTCCCATGTGAATTCCCATTCGCAGCATTCATCGCCCCACAGCTGGCAGCGAAGTTCGTTTACGCGGGCATAAGGCAGCCGGTGAAGTTTATGCGGAATGCTTGCCATGGACCCCTGACAAAACTGGCAGCTGTATTCAACAAAAGTGTAATGCTGGCCGGGGGGAAGAATTTTGAATTCATTTTCGCAGCGCCACTGAATCACAACGGAATTTGCATTCACTTTTGCCACGCGAAAATCAGTGGCGGCAAACCAGGCGGCAAAGCGCGGTATCAAGCTGTACACCTGACGCAAAGGCAGCGGGCGCACCAGCCGCGCAATTCCATCGGTAATGCTCAACGCGCCGCGGTGAAAATCAAATTTGGGGTCTTGCGAAACCTCGGCGCAAATAACGCTCATGAACAAGTCGAATTCGGTGGAGTAGGAATTTCCCTCGTTATACAAATACGCTTCGGTGACATAATACGCCGGGTCGCCGATGGCGCGATTCAACCGCCCAATAATTTCGTCCAGCGCCTCCCGACGGGCTTGAAGCAGCCGCGCTTGGCGCACGGCGGGGTTCAACGTTTCGGGCATGGAACGCGCGGCGCGTTCCATCACACACTGCACGGCATATTCAACCGTGGCGCGGACAGTTACGCCTTTTGTGCGGCTGAGCGAACGCCCCCGTTCATCCTTTCCATAAGGGCGTCCATTCATTTTTTCTGGCAGTGGGTGTTTAATAAGAGTCATTTCATTTACTGTGCAAAAACTCCAAACATTGAAACCCGGTCAGCCATACGGTCAGCCATAATTGGACTGGATGGGTAATTTTATCATTGGTTTTAGGATGGCAGGTATTTGCAATATTACTCAAACATATTAACTCTCGCATCTTGCGCCATTTAAGGGAGTGTTTTCTTTATCTTCTGATAAAATGAACTTATACCCAAACCTGTGTTTCATTAAAAATGGAGCTGGCTTTGACCTTCGACCCTGTCTTTCTCAGTAGTTTAACACTTGTATTGACCGCGTTTGGCGGAGCATTCCTTGCCGCATTGTGGATTAGCCTGGTGGTTTGGACATACCGCGACGCGCGCGGACGCACCCGCGACCCGCTTGTGCGCGCGCTTGCCGCGCTTTTGGTTGCCGTGCTGAGTTTGCCCGGCGTGCTGGTGTATCTCATCCTCCGCCCGCCGCGCACGCTGGAAGAGGAATATCAACGCACGCTGGAAGAAGAAGCCCTGCTGCAAGCATTGGAAGACCTGCCCCTTTGCCCGGGCTGCGAGCGCAGAGTAAAAGAGGATTGGCAGGTTTGCCCCAACTGCCACACGAAGTTAAAGAAAACCTGTCACCACTGCGCGAAGCTGATGGAACTGCCGTGGAATATCTGCCCGTATTGCGGAACGCCCGCCCCCGGCATGAGGGTGGAATCCGCAAGCATGGATGACGCCCTGCGAAACCTGAAAATTGACAACGATATGTCCGATGTAAAAGTCGAATCATGAAAATAGAATCGATTCAAATTCATCAAATTCGTATGCCGCTGGTGTCGCCGTTTGAGACTTCCTTCGGGCGTGAAGTGGAGCGTGAATGCGCCATCATTGAAATTCAATCGGAAGGGTTGACAGGCTGGGGCGAATGTGTGGCGACCCACGACCCGGGCTATAACTACGAAACCACCAGCACCGCCATTCATATCATCAAGGATTTTATTGCCCCGCTGATTTTGGGAAAAGAGGTGAGCGACGCTTTTGATTTTCAAAAGCGCGTGGAGCGAATTCGCGGTCACAACCTTGCCAAAGCAGGCGTGGAAATGGCGCTGTGGGATTTGCTCGGCAAGCGGCAAAACAAGCCGCTTAAGGAATTGTTCGGCGGCGTGAGGGAAAAGGTTGAGGTGGGCGTTTCAATTGGCATTCAAGACTCGCCCGCGGCGTTGGTCAAAACCGCGTCCAATTACATCGGGCAGGGATACAACCGCATCAAAATCAAAATCAAGCCGGGCAGGGATATTGAAGACGCGCAAGCCGTCCGCGCCGCGTTCCCCAACATCCGCTTGCAGGTGGATGCAAATTCGGCATATTCGCTGGACGATGCGGAAATGTTAAAGAAATTGGACAAGTTAAATCTGTTGTTGATTGAGCAGCCGCTTTTTGAGGACGATATTTGAGAGCATCACAAATTGCAGGCGCAGTTGAATACGCCCGTGTGTTTGGATGAAAGCATTATCTCGCCGCGTCATGCGCGGTATGCGATTGAGATGAAAGCCTGCGGCGTGATTAATATCAAAGCAGGCAGGCTGGGCGGTTTAAGTCAGGCGGTTTTAACGCATAACCTGTGTCAGCAAAACGGCTTGCCCGTCTGGTGCGGCGGAATGTTGGAAACCGGCATCGGGCGCGCCTCGAACCTTGCGCTGGCGTCCATGCCAAATTTTGCGCTGCCGGGAGACATCTCCGCATCGGACCGATATTACGCGGAAGATATTACCAACGAGCGTTTTGTGTTGAATGGCGATTCAACCATTGATGTTCCGCAAGGCGCGGGGCTTGGCGTTTCCATCAATCAATCCGCGTTGAAAAAATTCACCCTGAACGCGCTGCGCGTTTAATACTACGTTTCCGAAGTACTTAATTCAAATCAATTCTTGTAAAGAAACCATCCTTATATTTACGCGCGCAAATACAAGCGGATTTGTTTTACGCAAATCCCAAAGGCGATTCGCGTCCATTACCCAAATCATGAAAAAAAATTACCGGATAATTCTTAACATTCTTATCGTTCTTTCACTCAGCGCCTGTCAACCCGCGTTGTGGGGAAATTCCGCAACGCCGACTTCTGTGAAACCTTCGCCTGTCCCTTCGACTGCGACCCAAGCCGCAAACACACAAGCGGCGCCCGCCGCCGAGCAGCCTGCCATTAACCCCAAAGCGGTGATGGCATCCGCCGCGATTCCAGCCGCGCTGCAAAATCAATTGAAAGAAAGCGGGTTTGAAGTGAGCCGCGTTGAAAGCGCATCGCAAGCGCTTTTGATGGATGTTGGCATGCCCATTGCGGGCGGGATTCACACATCCACATGGGTGTACGCGCTTGTCGCGCCGTTCCCCACCCTGCTGGATAATGTGAGCAGCCGCGAGCTGTTTGATTTTTGGCAAGGGAAAAAACAAAGCAAATTTTACGGGCGTCCGTTATTGATGGAAGAACCCACGCTTGCCACTTTCTCTTACTTGTGGGGCAAGCCGGCGCAAGGCGTGGTGACAACCCTGCCAGCCGAAGCGCTGCTGGATGCGGCATGGAATCAAATTCCCGCTTTTGCAATTATTCCATTTGAGCAAATTGAGCCGCGCTGGAAAGTCATCAGCATTGACGGGCAGTCCCCCATACAGAAATCGTTTCATCAAGCCGCCTACCCGTTAAAAGCCCAATACCGCTTGACGTGCGTCAAACCTTGCAATGATGCGTTGAATGATTCAAATTTCTCGTTCACCAATTATGATTCGAGAAAAATCACAACCGTGATTCTCACGGGCGTCACCGCGCTTGCCCGCGCCACCGCCGCCAAAATGGATGTGAAGGGAATCACCTACCCCGGCGAACTCATCCGCGATGTGCTGCGCGAAGCGGATGTGACTCACATCAACAATGAAGTGCCGTTTTACGGCGGATGCCCCGCGCCCGACCCAAACCAGCAAAAGGAAAGATTTTGCAGCGCGCCGCGCTATATCAAACTACTTACCGATGTTGGCGCGGACGTGGTGGAACTTTCCGGCGACCATTTTGCCGACTACGGCGCGGAAGCCATGCTGGAAACCTTAAGGATTTACGAGGAAAACAACCTGCCCTATTATGGCGGCGGATACAACATTGAGGACGGACGCAAGCCGCTGTTGATGGAAGTGAACGGCAACAAAATCATGTTCATTGGCTGCAATTACAAATCCATTTACGCCAGCGCAAGGGAAAACGTGCCGGGGGCTGTCAAATGTGATTTTGAATACATGACCGAACAAATCCGCAAATATCGCGCCGAAGGCTACCTGCCAATTTCCACATTTCAATATCATGAATTTTCCTCGCCCGAAGCGCGCCCGCAGCAGATGATTGACTTTCGCCGCATGGCGGACGCGGGCGCGGTCATCGTCAGCGGAAGCCAAGCTCATGTGCCGCAGGCAATGGAATTTTATAACGGCAGTTTCATTCATTACGGGCTGGGCAACTTGTTTTTTGACCAAATGGCATCGCCCAAAGGCGCGGATTTTACGCAGCGCGAATTTCTCGACCGCCATGTTTTTTATGAGGGCAAATATCTCGGCGTGGAATTAATCACCGCATATCTGACGGATTTCTCCCGCCCGCGTTTTATGACTCCGCAGGAGCGCGTTCGTTTTCTGACCGATGTTTTTAAGGCAGGCGGCTGGGATTTTCCCCAAATTCAGCCATAAGACACAACCGCGTCCCATTACTGGCTCGCCTCATATTCCAAAAGCAAATCGCGTATCAGGCTTTGCTCGTTCAAAGGGTCGCCTTTTGGCGAATAATCGCCATATAAAAGCGAAAGCGAGTTTTGCGCGTCGTATCCCAGCACAACAATCACATACGAGATGTTGCGATGAACAAAGATTCCCGCATCGGCATTAATGGAGCCATGAATAAAGTGCGCGTGCCCGTTCTTGCTCATGGAGGAAGCGCCCATGCGGCGGGCGAGATTTTTTAACAAACCGCGCGCAGGACCCAACTCATCCATACCCAGCATGGCAAGCGCCGCTGTGCGGAGAGTTTCGTCCTGCGAATATGCCAGCGCGTGATAAAACTTAAAGAAGTCGCGGGCAGTCCATACGTTTGAACCGTAATCGGCTGTGCAGCTCAGCCGGGCGGATTGCGTGGCGCACAAATCTTGCAGCCCGTAGGTTTTCATCTGCGTCTCTTTTTGTTCGCCGTTTGTCCCTTTTTCCAGCACCACGTCCCATTTGAACAATCCGCGCTGTTTTTCACCTTCGGCGTATTCAATTCCGGCAAACGAATTAAACCAACGGTTGAATGCGCTAATCGCATTCGGCTGATAACAGGCATCCGGTTGAATTTGCGTTTTAATCGGCGCGCAATGTTCAAAGACAAATTGCAGCGCCTCGCCTGTGGCGGGGTTGTTGCTGCGGACGGTCATGGCATATACATCGTTCAAAATAAAGTAGCGTTTGTCAATTGCCCCGGTCACGCCGTTGGTTGTCACGCGGTTGGCATTGAAAAACGCCTCGATATTATCCCAATTGGCGACATCGGCAAAATGCGCGGCAAGAAGCGATTTATATTCCGCGCTGGTGTAGTAGGGAATGTTCCGCGCTTCTTCGGGGTTGGAAAAATATTCATCCCATTCAGGGCTTTGCGTGTCCCAATATTTTCGGCATTGCGAAAGAAAATACACCAACACCGGACCTTTGAATGCGGATGCAAATTGAAACGGCACATCCGCATTGATGGAAACCAGCTCGCGGTTGTTTGTTAAATCGTAAATGTAAATTCCCAAATCGTCTTTTGTTTTATCGGGCAGACAGCTTTCTTCGTTGCGCGGCAGCGCCGATAAAATTTTTTGATTGTACGCCGCCGAAAAGGGCGTGGATGTCGGCGCAGGGATGGGCGTGAGCGTTTCGGTTGGCGGAAGGGTTGGGGTGGGCGTGCATGTCAGCGTAGGGG
>DAOTZP010000155.1:0-17399 GCA_034434265.1 Anaerolineales bacterium
CTTTCTGAATTAATGGGCGGAAGCATGTGGGTGGAAAGCGTTGAAGGGCAGGGTTCCATTTTCCATTTTACGATACAGGCAAACCCCGCCCCCAACATTACAAATCAAAAAACGCGCGAAATCAGCCTAAAACTGAAAGGCAAACACATCCTCATCATAGATGACAATGCCACCAACCGCCGCGTGCTGACTTTACAACTGCAGTCCTGGGGCATGACGAGTACGGACTGCGCCGCGCCCGCAGAAGCATTAAAACTGCTCGAACAAGGACAAAAATTTGACGCGGCAATTCTCGATTATCAAATGCCCGAAATGGATGGCGCCGAACTGGCGGC
Source organism: Anaerolineales bacterium (assembly GCA_034434265.1). Lineage (GTDB taxonomy): Bacteria > Chloroflexota > Anaerolineae > Anaerolineales > Villigracilaceae > Villigracilis. The sequence continues at coordinate 336 of DAOTZP010000155.1, forward strand.
AAAAATCCGAACGCAATATGGCGAGAACGAACTTCCGTTAATTATGCTCACCTCATTGGGCTATAAAGACGCGTCCGCCAATTTGTTTTCGGCTTTTCTCAGCAAGCCTATAAAGCCATCCCAACTTTACAACGCGCTGGCAAAAATTTTCGCCTCCGAAGAACTGGAAAAAACATCCTTAAGCGGCAGCCAAATATCGGAATATGACTCCAATCTGGGCGCAAAAATACCGCTGCGGATTTTGCTGGCGGAAGACAATGTCGTCAATCAAAAACTCGCCATACGCATGCTTGAAAAAATGGGCTACCGCCCCGATATTGCCGCAAACGGATTGGAAGTCATTGACGCCTTGCGCCTCCGCGATTATGACGTTGTTTTAATGGATGTGCAAATGCCCGAAATGGACGGGATGGAAGCCACACAAAAAATCCGCGCTGAACTCAAACCCGAAAAACAGCCGTACATCATTGCCATGACAGCCAACGCCATGCAAGGCGACCGCGAAGCGTGTCTTGCGGCGGGTATGAATGATTATGTTAGCAAACCCATACAAGTTAAAGAACTGCAAGACGCGCTGAAAAAATGCGCGCGGCAAAACAAAAAATAATTCCGCGTTTTCGCTTGACGCATTTGCCCTCAACCGATATAATCCGCCCGCTTGATTAAACCTCAACCCAGACGGGCTTTTGCCCGTCTGATGTATGTATAAAGGAGAACGTAAAATGACCCCACATCCCAAGCGCAAACATTCCAAGGGACGCCGTGACCGCCGCCGCTCGCAAGATGCGCTCAGCGCCGTGAACACCGTTATCTGCTCCAACTGCGGCAATATGCGCCTCCCCCACACAGTTTGCCCCAAGTGCGGCTTCTACAAAGGGCGCGAAGTCATTGAAGTTAAAAAAGAAAAGAAAGCCGGCGAGTAACCTCAACGGGTCGTGACGAACACGACCCGTTTGTGTTTTAACAGGGCAAACAAGGAGACCTATGAAAATCAACTTACAAACCACCGCATTCATTTTCCCCGGACAAGGCTCGCAAACTGTCGGCATGTGTAAAGACCTTGCCGCGCAATACCCCATCGCCAAACAAACCCTGCAAGAAGCCGATGACATTCTCGGCTTTTCACTTTCCGCGCTTATGACTGAAGGTCCCGCCGAAACGCTCAACGACACAGCCAACACCCAGCCCGCCCTGTTTGTTCACTCGCTCGCGGCATTCCGCGTGTTTTGTGATTTACACCCCGCGCAGCATCCGCTTGTGCTGGCAGGACACTCGCTCGGCGAACTTTCCGCGCTGGCAGCCGCAGGCACGATTTCTTTTTCAGACGGGCTGAGATTGGTACGCAAGCGCGGCGAACTGATGAAACGGGCAGGCGAACTCGCCCCGGGCGGTATGGCAGCCATCCTCGGGCTGGATATTCCCGCCCTCGACAAAATCTGCGCGGAAGCAAGCCAACCCGCCGAATCGGTTCAAGTGGCAAACGATAACTGCCCCGGGCAAGTCGTCATCTCCGGCGCAAAAGCCGCAGTGGAACGCGCCATGGCGGCGGCAAAATCGGCGGGGGCAAAACGCGCGCTTCCGCTGGCGGTTTCCATCGCCGCCCACTCCTCGCTGATGAACTCCATTCAGGAAGAATGGAATCAAGCGGTGGACGCGGCATCGTTTCAACATTTGAACATTCCCGTCGTTGGCAATGTTCATGCTTCCGTTTTGAAAACCGCCGAAGACGCGCGCGCCGATTTGAAAGCGCAAATGCAATCGCGCGTGCGTTGGACGGACTCCGTCAAAGTCATTGCTGAAATGGGCGTAAACACATTTGTAGAAGTCGGCACAGGCACGGTGCTTGGCGGTTTGGTAAAACGAATTGCCGAAGGCGCGGCAAGTTATCCGCTGGGCAGCCCGCAGGATTTCACGGCGATTGAAGCATAGACATAAAACTTTATCGGTATTCGCAAGGCGGCAGCCGCTTTCATGTGACTGCCGCCTTTATTTTTATGGTTTAATCAAGAGATGATGAAAAAATCCCCCCTCTTGTTGTTTGCTTTTATTTTTCTGTTTTCCGCGTGCGAGCCAATGGATGTAACGCCTGCTGCTCCGCTGCCAATTTATGCAAGCGAAACGCCCGCGCCGTTTATTATTCCCGTCACCGACACGCCGGTTATTCTTCCTCAAATCCCCGTTGAAGAGCCGCCGCTGATTATCCCAATCACCGAAACGCCCGCTGTAATTTCCGGTCCGCGCTGGTGGGATGTATATTTCACCGACCCGCTCACTCTCAATAACCCGGATAATCCATCCGGCTCGATTGAAGAAAAGCTGATTCAATTTATCAACACGGCGCAATCAAGCATTCACATCGCCTCGTTTGAATTTAACCTGCCCCGCGTAGCGGATGCGCTCATTGCGGCAAAAGCGCGCGGCGTGGATGTGCGCTGGGTGACAGATGACGAGAACGGGCTGAAAATTGACTCCGACCCCAAGCGGGGACAGTTCACGCGCTTAATGCAAAACGGAATTGAAGTGAAAGACGACGCGGGACGCTCCGCCTTAATGCACAACAAATTTTGGATTTTTGATAAAGCCATCACATGGACAGGCTCAACCAACATCACGGTCAATGGAATTTACAAACAAAACAACAATGTGATTGTGATTTACTCCCCGGATATTGCCCGCATTTATGAACGCGAGTGGGAAGAGTTATGGGCGCAGCAGCTCGGTCCGCGCGCGCCATCCGCCATCCAAAATCAATGGGCGATTCTGGAAGGCACGAGCGTGCAGGTGTTATTTTCCCCCGAAGATAAAATCATCGGCAATTTAATTGCTCTGGTCAACGACGCGCAATTTAACATCCGTTTTCTTGCATTCAGTTTCACCGATTATCCGCTGGCGCAGGCAATGATTGACCGCGCCAAAGCGGGCGTGGATGTGCAGGGAGTTTTTGAAACGTTTGGAAGCAACAGCCCGCGCTCCGAATTAAAAACATTCTGGTGCGCGGGCGTGCCTGCCCGTCAAGATGGGAACTCCGGTTTTTTGCACGACAAAATCATCATCATTGATAACAGCATTGTGGCGACCGGCTCGCTGAATTTCTCGTCCAGCGCGGATGATGAAAATGAAGAAAATGTGATTATCATTGACAACCCTGAAATTGCCGCGCTGTATTTGCAGGAATATCAAAAAATCTGGGGCATGGCAAATGAAGTGCCGCCGGGCAACTTCACCTGCGAATAAAGTCTTAAGAGAGCGTTTCTTAAGTCAATTTTTACCGCCACAACAGGGAAAAGATTTCTCGCTGCCGCTCGAAAGACATTAATAAGAAACAGGCTCTACGGCGGGCAGCGCAACCCTGTCCAGGGGTCGCGCAACGCCACACCGCCCGGCTCGGAGAGGACGATAAAAACCAGCGCTTCAATATATTGAGGATAACGGCATCCGATGACAACCGCGTCCGCGGCATGGGGCATAACAGCAGGGCGCGGCGCTTTCAAGATGAACCCTTCAACGCGGGGGAAAGGTCCAATCATCGTAAATGCAAGGCGCGGGTAATCCAACGCGAGGTAAGGGTAAACCTGTTTTGGCTCGCCTTTGCCCGCAATATAATATCTCGGATACAGGAGACGCCCTTTTAGAATAACGGCGCTGCGCTGACGGGCAAAAGCCTGCGCTTCCCGAAGTGAAAGGTTTGCCCGCGCAAGCCAGCCTTGCTCTTCAAGTTCAACCGCAAGTTGACGCGCGTTCCGGGGCGGATAACGGGCGGGAAACGGCAAATCAGCAAGGGGAATCAACGCCCCAAGCAGAAAAACCATCCCAAGCGAGAAAAGAACGCGAAGCCGTTGCGGCTGCCCGGTCACAGGCGCAATTCCGGGCTGCAAATCTTGTGGCGTTTGCGGCGGTTGGGAAAAGAAATAAAATACGCCCAGCAGAAAATAGAGGCACAACAACCAATCGGCAGGCACAAGATAGCGCCCGCCGGAAGTCCTTGCCAAGCCATTGGCAAACATATAAACAAAGAAAAGATAGATTGGAAAAAGCCCAATCCGCTTATCCGCCGTCCACGCCGCCCCAATGCCAATGGAAAGAAAAACAAGGTTTATGAAAATAAAGAAAAACTCGCCCGTGCGCATTCCCTTGCCCGTCCAATCCGGCTGCCAATACGGAGCATGGTCACGCACGGCAAAAAAGGGAGTATCCAGGGTTAATGAAGAGGGCAGCGATAAAAACGCGGTGACCAGATTATGAAAAAAATTATTGCCGATGGAACAAATGTGACCTTCGCACAACTTAAGCGGAGGCGGGGCAAAAAGCGCCCGTTCGCGGCGCGCAGCCGCGCGGACGTTTGGCGCTTCAAGCGGGCTGGGAATATATGCGTCATCTGAAACGCCAAAACGGCTGCGGAAAATGCTCTCAAGCCGTTTGAAATATGTGGAAAATACAGGGGAGCCTTCTTCAGCGTTGCGAATATCCCAAGGCAGGGTAAAAGACGCCATACCCAAAATAATCAGCAAAGAAACCGAAAGCCATTGTTTCCAGTTTTTGAAAAGCGTGAAAAAAAGATAAGCCAGAACAAAAGGCAGCAAAACCAGCGCGTGAATGCGCAGAAAAAGTATCGCGCCGAGCGTGCCGCCAATCCATACGCCCAATATTTCTTTGGACGGGGATTTACCGCAGCGCAGAACAAGCAGCACAAGCAACGCCACGCCGATTGCGGCGGGAAAATCGGTGAGCATCATTTTGGGGCTGGCAAGGTCCATTTCATTGGAAAGAACAATCGCGTTAATTCCCCGCGCGAGAATCATGCTTGCGGCGGCAGCGCCAAAAGCGCGGCTGTGCATCTCTTTGCCTATCAAATAAATCAAGGCGGGAAAAACAGCAAAAAGCGCGGCTTGGACCGCCATTAAAGTTTCCAAGTTCTGACCGGCAGCGGCGTGCAGATATACGAGAAAAGCGGAGTACAGCGGACGCTCGAAGTAGCGCCCATTAAACAAGCCCTGCCCAATCAAGGCATACTGGCTGCCCGTGTCAAACGTGGCGCTGTCGGAATATGGTTGAAGCGGATTAATGCCCGTATCGGTAAAAAAATAACTGGCGCGCAGCGGATCGCGCGCCCACAGCCACGCGGCTGCCAGCCAAACCGCAAGAAACAGAATTGCATCAAGATAGCGGATTTGATGGAGCGGGCGTTGGGCTTCCAGCCGGTTAAATATGATTCCTATCAGCAAAGCAAAAACAACCTGCGAAAGCAGCACGGGAACACCGGCGCTATACCAATAATCTTCACGCTGGCGAACGCCAATTCCCGTCCATGCAATCAGCGCAAACAGCAAAACCAAAAGGAAAAAAACAATTGCGCCGTTTTGAAAAACGCGGTTTGAGAAAACGTGATGAAGCGATGGAGCGTTTCGCAAACACAAAACAAGGCTGAGCGTAAGCAGATTGACCGCCAGCGCCCAATTCAACAAAGGAAACAGGCGCAGCGCATAATTGTACAAATCAAAAGGATAGCGGTAGGAAGGCAAAAAGCGGGCAAGCCAAAAAATGCACAGCGCGCCAAGCAGAGACCATAAAAGCGCGCGATTGTTGACGAGAAATTCGCGCAAAAAAAGCGATTGCTGCGGATGACGATACAAGCGCAGGGTAAATCCCAAAAAAGAAACGCAAACCAGCAAAAAGAAAACGGAAAGAAAAACCTGCAGGCGCGAGTATCCAAATAAAAAATCGGCGCCTGATTCATGGACGCGCAGGGTGAAAACAAGCGACAAAAACGTCAAGGCTGCCACGCACAAGCCATACAAAGGCAGCAGAATATGAGGGGCAAACTTGCGAAAGATTGTTTTAGAGGGAAACATGGGAAGGTGCATCCAGCGTAGGCATACGCAAAAACCGGCGTAAAACAAAAAAGCCGCAAATCAAAATGAAAACAAACAAGGTCAGCGCAATCACAGGGGGAAGGTAAAGCGTGAAAAAAGCAAGCAAACTTAAAGCCAACACAACGGCATGGGTAACGGCAACCGCCCGCGCCGGAGAAAGCCCCGAAGCAACCAAACGGTGATATGTATGGTCGCGTCTGCCGCTTTTGACGGATTGTCCTTTTTGCAGACGCGAAACAACGACCAGCGTGGTATCAAAAATGGGAAGGCTGAGCAAAAGAATGGGGACAATCCACGATGAGTCCGGGTAAAAGTTGCGCGGGTTATACATCATGCCAAAACAGGAGAGCAAGAACCCAATCAACTGCGCCCCGGAATCGCCAAGAAAAAACTTTGCGGGGATTTTATTCCAGACATATAAGCCAACGCACAATCCCAGTAAAATGGCAGCCCAAAAGGAAAGCAAAGGCTGGCGGGCGAGCCATGCGGCAACCGCAAAACACGCGGAGACAATTGCGCCCATGCCCGAAACAATGCCGTCCATGCTGTCAATCATATTGACGGCATTGGTAATGCCAACCACCCAAAACAGCGTAACGGCAATGTTCAGCGCGTCAACCAGCCAGAGGGGAAAATTGACAGCAAAAGCCAGCGTGCCAATAAATTTTACGCCGACATCAAAATACAAAATCACGCCGCACGCCAATAACTGCCCAACCAGTTTGGGAAACGCGCCCAGCCCGCTTAAATCGTCCCACATGCCAAACGCGAAGATGATGAGAGCGCCCAGCAATACGCCCTGCACAGGCGCGGATAATTGGGCGCGAAAGAAAAAAGCCGCAAGCGAAATCGTCATTGCGGCAAGGATGCCGCCCGCCAGCGGCGTAGGGCGCGCGTGTACTTTGTGCGCCGCCGAGCCGGGAATATCCATCACCCCAAAACGGCGCGCCAGCGCCATTGCGGGTTTTGCCAGAATCAAGCTGATAACCGCGGCGAAAAAAAACGAAAGAAACGGGGAGTTGACGTCCATACAAAAAAAATCCGCGCACGGGCGCGATTTTGAAAAATCAAGAGACGCGGGGCTATGAAGGCTTGCGAGTGCCTACCACCTTTTCGCGGCTGATTAATAATACCATAAGATTAAGCAGCATTTTTGCCAGCATCGCCGCATAATACAACGGATGAAACCAAAATGGATAGTCTTTTGCAAAATGTTTGCGGTAATACAGGTAATACGAGCGATGCCATTGATACACCCCAAAATACGGGTTTGCATGTGAGCCGCCCCTGCCGCCGTAGTGAATCACTTCCGCAACGGGCGCGTAGCACACCTTCCAACCGGCAAGGCGCGCGCGCAAACAATAATCGCTGTCTTCCTGATATGCAAAATAACGCTCGTCCAAATATCCAATTTGCTCAATCACCGCGCGGCGGATAAACATTGCCGAACCTGAAACCGCTTTCACTTCATGAATGGCGTTGTTATCAATATGCCTTAAGAGATACCCATTAAAGCGCGGGTCATTGGGGAAGAGACGGTCAAGCCCCAAAAAATAAGAGAAGACTTCGCCGGGGCGCGCTTCGCCGCGCCTGCATTGCGCCTGCAAAGTGCCATCGCGGTTTAGGACTTTCGGGATGGCTATTCCCGCTTGGGGGGTTTCTTCCATAAAGCGAATCATTTTCTCGATGGCTGATTCCATAATCAGCGCGTCGGGGTTTAGGAGGAGATAATAGCGCGCGTTGAGCATTTTCAACCCTTGATTGACAGCGCGCGAATAACCAAGATTCGCCTCGTTTCGCAGCGTTTGCACGGAGGGAAAACGCGCGCGGATTTCATCCAACGCGCCGTCGGTGGAAGCATTATCCACAACCACGATGTCAAAATCCAAGTTGGGAGTTTGCTGATAAACGGAATCCAAACACGCCAATATTTCTTCTTTTGATTCACGAATCACAATGCAAATGCCAAGTGTTTTCATCAATGCTTCCTTCTTTGCAAAAATTCAATGTAAGGCGCAAGCAGCCCGGCGGACATGACGGATTTCAAGTCGCGCGCGGCGGCTTGACGATTGGACTGAATGATACTGCGCTTTTTTATGACAGCAGGCAGCCCGCGCAGCGCATCGCCCACGGCGCGAAAGATGACACGTCCCTGCCCGCGCATGGAAAGATACAAGATAAAAAACAAAATGGTGACGACATGCAGCGGAAGATACAGAAACAGCAGCGAAGCGGGCATGTTTTTGTAAAATCCCCAAATCAGGTTGCGGTATCCATAGTAAACCGAAAAGTCGCTGCGCCTGCCTGTGCTGGCGGAGCCGACATGATGAACAACCGCCTGAGGCACATGCAGGCAGCGTTTCCCAAGCAAACGCAGGCGAAAGCCGAGGTCCACATCTTCGTGATAGGAAAAGAAATCTTCATCGAATCCACCCGCTTGCAAAAATTCTTCACGCAGATACAGCGCGGACGCTCCGCACGGGCTGAACACTTCCTGCGGCTGCGCGTTTTTTTCGCAGGGCAGGTTGTATCCGCGCCTCCAAGCCAATCCGCTGACGTGGTACACGTCTCCATCGCCATCGAGCAAATGGGGCTGGCTGGCTTGAATTTGGCGTGAGGAGAAAAAAGAAAACGCGGGGTTGTTTTGCGCGGCTTGCATTAACATTTCCAGCCAGTCCGGCTCCGGGTAGGCATCGGCGTTGAGCAGGGCAAGCCATGTGCCAGTGGCGAGTTTTGCGCCGATGTTGTTGGCGGCGGCAAAGCCGCGGTTTTCAGCCAGTTTTTCAAGTTTTATTCTTAAGTGCGGAAAGCGGCGGAGCGCATCTTCCGCCGCGTCATCCTGCGAGCCGTTGTCAATGATAATCACTTCAAAGTCTTGAAAAGTCTGCGCGGATAGTTTTTGCAAACAAAGGGATAAATGCGCTTTGCTGTTCCATGCAACAATGACAAGAGATACAAGGGGGGGCATATCAATTTAGATTTTATACCCGCAGGCTGCCATTTCTTCGCCGCAAATTTCGATAAAGGTTTTTTGCTGTTCGGGAGTCCATTTATCCCATTTTGGCATGGTAAATTCACTGGTGGTGTTGCGGGGTTGGTTGACTGCGGATTCCCAAACCGATTTTTCAATATGAATACCGCATGGCTGAAGCACTTCAGTGGAGAAGTATTCATAATCTGATATGATGTTTTCAAACTTAATGGTTTTACCGATATTGGCGCGCAGGCGTTTATTCTCTTCCTGCCAATACCAACAGATGCGGGCAAACCGGTCCATGCCAGCCCAGCGCGATTTCCACGGGTCAGAGTCAACCGGGTGAATCATTAATGAAAATGGATTGCGTATTGTCATTGTCCTGCGAGGCATTGCAGAACGAACTACATCGCGCCCATCCCGGACAAGGTGAAGAAGCGTGACGCCCGGAAAAGCATTAAGAAGCGCCCCGGCATGACAACGCAAGGTTGCTGTCACTTCGCCATAAATACCATGTGTTATATTCCGCATACGCAGGTAAATTTCTTTTTTGCGAAATCCTTCAATATATGTTTTTGCCGCATTGTAGCTGTAATGCGCCCTTGTGTGAGCGTAAAAATCTTCAAACACAGGCTCATGAAACACATATGTCCTTTCCGCTTGGTTTAAGAAATGAGAAAGGAATGATGTGCCAGACCTTCCCACCCCTAAGATGAAAAAGAATTGCCAATTTTTTACCCACTCATTTACTTTATTTTTCGAAACAAACAAAGTGGAAAAGCGTTTTACAAGCGGGGTCAAAAAGTATTTATTCAAAGAGTTCCTCCTCAAAAGCCATAAAATACCAATATTATATGGATTATAACAGAACGCACAAAAGGGAAAAAACGAACATGGCGTGTGCATGGCGTTGTTTTTTTTTTCAAACCCAAGGAGGCAAAGCGAATGAGTTAAAATTGAATTCATGAAATCATCTACAAAATTAATTCTTTCCCTTTCGTGGCAATCCATTGCATACGGCATCGGCACCATCGGTTCGCAAATCATCATTTACTTAATGTTGCCAGTGTTAACACACTCCATGTCCAAAGAAGAGTATGGAGCAATTTCCGTCATCATTACGCTGTACGCTTTTCTTAACATGTTGAGCAATGCCGGGCTGCCTTCGGCTACATTTCGATACCACAGCGCAGCGGAAGACGAGCAAGAAAGGCGTTTAACTCTAGGCGGGGCGCAGCTCCTTTTCTTTGCATTTGCGGCGCTTCCCGCAGCGGCGTTGATTGCATACGCCAAGCCGATTTCCTTGCTGTTGCTTGGGTCGGAAGAATATGCGCGGGCGCTGCAATTTTTGGCGGGATATCTAATCACAGACACCATGAATACCGTCGGGAGCATCATCCTGCGGGTTCAAGTGCGTCCGCTGACTTCGAGCCTGCACAGCATTTTTGCCATCGGCTTACAAATGGGACTCGCCGTACTCTTTGTAGCGCACTACGAGATGGGCACGGCGGGTTATTGGCTAGGATATTTTGCCGGTTCCGTCATCGCACTGGGAATCATGACCTGGCTGGTTCGTAAGACAATCACGTTCTATAGTTCGCGGAAAAGAATGATAGAGTTGATGAGGTTTGGTTTTCCATTAATTCCCGCAACACTTTCGATGACCATCTTAAGGCTGTCAGACCGTTATATTGTAGGGTATCTGGCAGGGCTGGAGCAGGTTGCAGTGTACGATGTAGGCTATAAGATTGGTTCGAGCATACTTTTATTAATTATCCCCTTTAGAACCGCATGGATTCCGTTTGCATTTTCAATTTCACAAAAGCCGGAAGCAGCAAAGACCTACCGGGATGTGTTGACATACTTCATGACAGGGTGTATGTTTCTAATATTGGGAGTTATTGCATTTCGAACTGAGTTGCTGGGGTTTCTTGCTCCGGATTCCTATGCAGAAGCGAAGGGTGTTATCAACTGGGTGGCGGTTTCGCATCTGTTCCTCGCGGCATATCACATTCTTTCCATTGGACCGATGACAAGAAATAAAAATCATATTCTTGTTTGGGCGGCGTTATCTGCGGGAATTTCCAATATCTTATTAAACTTTTTACTCATCCCGCGCATGGGTATTATAGGCGCGGCAATTGCGACCCTTGTAGGGTATCTGCTATTGGTTGTCTTGACCTACGCGCTTGAAAGAGGCGCATCCGCATTTCCGGTGGATTGGGCGCAACTGGCACGACTACTCATCGCTTCGGGAATCACAGCGGCGGGAATCATGGTTGCAGAACTCTTTTCAGTCAACGGCTGGCTTCAGGCTGCAATCAAGGTTTCCATGTTAGCTATGTTTCCGGCAGCGCTCTTTTTGACCGGGTTTCTAACGCGCGCACAAGGACAAGAATTGACCGTCATTGTAAAAAGATTCACAAGCAAAAAGAAAAACTTGGAAGGCGCAGCGAATCAAAATAAATAGCCGTGTATTTTGATTTCACGGTCAAAAGCCTTTGCGGCTGCCAGACGCTGTTCGTCAGTGTAAATTTCCTGACAAGGCTGCATATATTTTTTGACGATATAATAAATGCCGCATTAACGTTCCAAATCGCGTTGAAGCAAATTTAGGATTTCTCGGCTTATAAAAGCCCCGATACTTGTATCCGCGTTTTTATATGTTTTTATAAATTTATATTTGCGCGAAATATTCATCGGAACATTCACTTTCTAATTCCGATTCAACAATCAACCTTGCAAGTTCATGAGGAAAAGAAAACAATGCTTAAAAAATTAATAAATTATGCTCGCAGAAATGGGCAAAACTTTGACATGACAGGCAATTCTGGAGAATCCGGGGAAATAAGAAGGTTCATCAAGGAAGCAAACTCGCTGAATAATTCCTTAAGGGAGTTTTTATCACAAGAAAAAGACGCCAAATTCATATCTCTTGGGGAAAACTGCAACACCGCGTGGTACTTAAAGCAAGTAGGCGTTAAAAAAGCCTCTTATCCTTTCGACTGGATATTCAGCTCCCCGGAAATTATCATTGACTGTATAGAAGACAATTTTTCGAAATTTTTGGACAAATCTATGATATATCCAAAAATCGGCGGGAAATCTGCAGGGCATATCTATTATCATGAAAGCCTTTTTAATCATCGAAACCCGCTAACAATTAAAAATTATGAATACTATCAAAGATGCTGCAAAAGGTTTACAAAAGATTTAACGTCAGGAGAAAGCATTGTATATGTAATTACTTTGATAAATGAGCATGAAAAGAGACCGGGATGGGCAAAGGGCTTCACTAAAAATTTTCACGCGCCCAAAAATCAGGACTTAAGCAGCGTTCAAGGATTAATGGATTTGCTAACTTCATATAACAAAAGGTCCAAATTTATTGTTGTAGACCAGTATACAAATCAAACCAGAAAAGTTTATTTGGAAAAGATGGATGAAAGCGTTTTCTTTTTTAAATTTCACGCGGGAGGAGAAAATACCGGGGTTTATTACACAGATATTCTTGATGATTTTTGCTGTAAATTAATCTTCTCGGCGCTGAGCTAAAATTCTTAAGAAGAATATCCTAATTTTTCCATCAACGAGCCGCAAAGTTTGTTGAAATGCTCTTTCTGCGCACTTGTCCAACCTTCCCATGCGGGAAAACCTCCCGAACTCTGATGAATCTTTCGCTCCAGCCATCCATCTACGGCGCGGACCTTCGCGGCATCTATTCCCGGCTGGGAAGCAACAAAAGCGACCAGCTCTTCCAGAGTTTTATACCTTCCCTCGCCGGAGAATATCCTTTCAAATTGAAATACGCGGGCGTTTGGGTTCTTCTCAAGGGTGGAGAGCGCGTACTCATTCAAACGAGTCCACGCCCAACATAATTTTTCAAAACGCGAAAACGCATTCCACTCTTTGGCATAAGTGTCTTCAGGCAGCGCGCTGGCGGGGGGCCAGTTGTGCGCGATGAGTTTTTTTAATCCTTTTTTTCCATAAAACTCTCCCCAATTCATGTGTGAACGCACCCACTCGCGCCCATCGCGAACAATGTAAACCGCGCGGTGATTTCTGAATACCTGCGGCGTAATATCCAACAATCCATAATAGCCAATATTTGCTTCTACATAAACAATGCCCGGCATTTTACGAACAAACGAATAACGCTGGCGGTATAACAATTTTACCGCGCGGGTATCATCTATTTTATTTAAGAACCTGTCGTCAGATAACCTGACAAGCGTCCACTTGCCCAACGCTTTCAAAATCACCATCTGCCAAATGCCCGCCCGTTTAATTTGCCTCAAATATACGCGCCAGGCATCAGCGGTTTGGGAAGGAAAAATATCCGGCTCATGAAGCGAAGTGCTATCTGGCAAAATTTCCGAGAAAAATTTGGCAAAGAACTCTGTGCCTGTTCTGCCTAACGAAGTAATCAAAATTGAATTTTTTTCAATCATCAAGTCTAACGCCCTTCATAAATCTTAAAGTATTTTTCAGCAATTGACGCCCAGTCATATTCCTGTGAAAAGTTTTTGCCTTTTTGAACAATGTTGGCATACAATTGCTTATCTGTCATCAGTAACGAAATGGCGTTTGCTATGGATTCAGGGTCTTTTTCTGCAACCAGTATGCCTGTTTCCTTATCCGTGATAATATCAGGTATTCCCCCAACATTTGAACCAATTACAGCAAGCCCGGCTGCCATTGCCTCTAAAAACACCAAGCCAAAGCCTTCAGATTCTCCAATGGAGGTTGTAATGGAGGGACCAACAAAAATATCAGATTGAGCTAAACATTGAGGCAACAAGTCATGCTGGATAAACCCACAAAAAAACACGTCGTTTTCAAGATGCAATCTGCGAACTTGCGCTTCAAGTTCGCTTCGCAGCACGCCGTCGCCGTAAATTTCAAGCTTCACATTAAAATCACGGTCTCTTAAGAGCCGGATTGCCTCTATTAAGTAACGAACACCCTTAATTTCAGTTAACCTGCCGACAAAAATAATTTTTGCGGGCTGGCTTGAAGAAATTTTTTTTGCAGCGCGTGAAAATGACGGATAATCAATGCCCATACTAACAACCGAGACGCGCCCGGAAAGAGCGGGCAGCGCTTGCAGAATGGACTTTTGCAAAGCATGGCTTACAGTTGTAATGGCATCCACTTGAGGTGCGGTAAAGATACGGTGGGCAAGCCAAACCAGGCGGGAAACCCAACCGCGTTTTTGGGTAAATGGAAACACGTCGCTGCCGTGCGCGGTAACCACATATCGAAACTTAAGAAAAACGCGCAACAAACCAACAACCGGCGCAAACGGTATCATCCAATGAACATGAATAACATCATAATTGTGCGCCCGATACAGACGCATGATGCTTAATGCCGCCGCCCCAACAAATAGCGGAATCAACAACATGGAGAATGGGGAGGTTTTCAACACATCCATAATGGCTGTGCCGCTGCCAAATTTTTCATAACGTTGGGGGGCGTATCGAAAACGGTAAACCTTGATTCCACCCATGTGTTCATACTTTTGTGCGCCAATCGAATGCGGGGCAAGTACATGCACCTCAAATGTTTTGCTTACCCGTTCGGCAAAATGGTAAATAAAGGAGGTTACTTTATCATTTTGCCAACGTGGAAAACTGGTTGTTACCACCAATATTTTTTTATTCTTCTCCAAGGCGCGGTTTTCCTTTATTTATTTAATTCAATTTTTTTATAGCGCAGCCTTTTCATCTCGTACAAGATTTTGTCCTGATTCATTCTGATACGGTTGAGCATATCAGATACGAGGGCAATAATCAACACCAGCAAGCCAAAGACCAAAAATCCCAGCCCGATAAAACCGGTGGATTTATAAGGAGAAAAACTGCCAGCCGTCAGATAATGTCCGATAAGAAAAATTTCAAACGCAGCGCCAATTGCCATGCATATTCCGCCAAAAGCGCCAAACACGCGCAGGGGGCGATAATCAAGCAGCACGCGCAAAATAATCTTGCTGGTTTGCACAGCATAGCGCAGGATAGAACCAGCCACGCGGGACTTGCGCTGCGGGTCGTATTTTACCTTGATGGGGTATTCAACAATCCGCAAGCCTTGATATGCAATGGAAAGGATGCTCTCATGGGTATAGGTAAATTCGCCAAAAATGTTCATCCGCAGCAACGCCTCACGGCTGTATGCTCGAAAACCGCAGGACACATCTTGAAATTTTTGTCCGGTGATGACGCTCACCAACTGCGCCACTTTTTGGTTGCCCCAATATTTTACGGGCGGCATGTCGGCGGGTATGCCCGTTGTAAAACGGTTGCCAATGACCATATCGGCTTTACGGTCAAGAATGGGTTGAATTAAGAAGGGAATTTCCGCAGGGTCAAACTGTCCGTCCGCATCAATGCCCACTAAAATATCCGCGTCATTTTCAAGGGCAAAGTGGACAGCGGAATGGAATGCGGAGCCCACTCCGCGATTGCCGCGGTGCGAAACCACCTGCGCGCCAGCGGCGAGAGATAATTCAGCGGTGCGGTCTGTGCTTCCATCATCAACCACCAGATACTGCAAGGCGTCCACGCCATCCAACGCGCGCGGCAAGCTGGCAATAACACGCTGAATATTCTCCTCTTCATTAAGAGCGGGCATATAAATAATGCACTTCATTAAGTCTCCAAATTGGTCAGGATTATATCAAATCACCTTATTGCGCGGGTTGATGAAACTCAATCAACCAATACCCCTCGACCTTTTGCGCGCTAAACCATTCGGGATGTCTAAAGTAAATGCTTTTCAGTTCAGCCCGCTCGTCCAAGATATATTGAATTTCCGCTAACTCAAACTCTTTTATCGTCAATTTTTTAATCTGTTATAAAAATTTCATTTTCTTTTGAATTCAACAAGCCAGTATTGACCGATTCGTTCAATGTAAAACAAATCCGAATAGGCTGAATAATAATTTTTTACATCAACAGATTGAGTCAAAATGAAATGAATATTATGCTCCTGAATAATATTAATGCGCTTTTGCAAGTCGAAGTCCGCTTTAGAAGACAAAATTATTTTCCTTTCCTCCTGCGTAATTGGGCGCTGAAGCAAAGATTGCGTAAAATGTTTGGTTCTAAAAAACACAACATCCGACTTGGAAGACAGTCCGGGAAGATAACTTATCAAAGCATCTTCCGCTATAAAAATCGCGGGGGATTCAATTTCAACATCAAGCGAGTTCGCAAGGCTTACAAGAGATGCTATTTTATTTACATAAGCTTGACGCGCTTGAAACGTCTTCCAGCGGGATGCATATACATTAAATGAGAAATATATTCCAACAGCAATTGATAAGGCAAAAAAAACGCCCAAAACAATCTTGGAAAAGTTGGCTTTCCCAGCAGGGAAACGCAATTTTTCAACAAAAATCAAAAACTCCTGAAGAATTACAAAAGCAAACAACCCAATAGGAACCAGCCATGGCGCGCGCCAAAGCATACGGGCGGTCACTACTTTGCCGACTATCCATCCCGTATAAGGAAGGATAGTAACAATTATCAACAATGAAGTTGCAAATACAAAAGGCGCAGCCGTATTTTTCTTCCAATTTAGAATGGACCAAAAAAAAGACAACAACACCAGCCAAAGATACGTCCAAGACAATAGGTTTATAAAAACATTGGTAGTTTTATAATTCGGGCGTATCTGGATTCTTTCCGGGTTAAACCCATAAAACGGCGTTCCTTCAATAACGGATATCCTAATCCTTGTAATGCCGGGGTCTTTCTCCAACGCGGCTTCAAGGTCATAACTGGCGGGAGATGTCGGGACTTTGATAAAACGAAGGGATAAACCGGGAAGAATGAGAATAATTACCATCCCGGTCAATAAAAGAAATTTTTTATATTCCCCCAGAAAAAAAACATTTAATAAAAAATATGACAACAAAACAAATACGGAAAACGCCAAAATCACCGGGTGAGTTAATGCCATCCCCAATCCAAGTATAAGCGCCAACAAGCCATTCTTAAAAACAAAATTCTGCCGGAAAACATCAGCATAAACCATCAAAACAGGGAACTGTATAAAAGCGGAAAACGCCTTATCTTCTGAAATTCGGTTAAAAAACGCGCTGCCTACTTGAAGAGTGTCCCTTAACATCATAAAAAAAACAACTTGAAAAAGCAAGGCAACCGCCGCTTTTTTATCAGACGCCAAAAAATATTTATTTAAGTAATAGATTGCAAA